>CAZRNH010000074.1:0-4087 GCA_964601445.1 uncultured Candidatus Saccharibacteria bacterium | reverse complement strand
GTCAGCGCCTCGCCCACTTGCCCCGCCAATTCAAACGACGAGGAACCGGTGGCGATAACGCTGATTCCCGGCGTCCGATCAACTAACATTTTCAATCCTTGTCCTATATTTTTCACTCTCTGCGCTTCGTCTATGACGATCAGCTCATACCCTTTGGCATATTCGGAAATTTTCGCAAAATCATTTGACGCAAAAACTTCCTGAATTCTTATGTCTTCTCCAAAATCCAATCGGTATTTTAATGCGCTGTGCGATAAAAAATTTTTGAGCAAGGTAGTTTTCCCCGCTTGGCGCGGACCATACATAACCAGTACTTTGCCCGACTTTATATAATCCTCTAAATTTTTATAAAACCTTGAAATAAACATACTTCCAGTATATCAAATCCTCAAAATATGTCAACTATGAGGAATACTGCATTATTCCATTAGTCGTCAAGCCCGTTGTAATGTCTTTGTTAAGCCGTTTTTAGCTTCTCCTGAAGAAAATTGACGAGGTCTGTGATTTTCACTCTTTCCTGCATGAGCGTGTCGCGGTCGCGGACGGTAACGGTACCGTCTTCAAGCGTGTCAAAATCTATGGTAACGCAATACGGCGTGCCGATTTCGTCCTGGCGGCGATAGCGCTTGCCGATGTTGCCGTTGTCGTCAAATTCGCACGGCCAATGCGGGACAAGCATTTCAAAAACCTCTTTCGCTTTGGCGACAAGCTCGGGTTTATTTTTCAACAACGGAAAAACGGCGGCTTTCACCGGAGCGAGCGTTTTGGGAAGTTTCAGCACGATACGCGTCTCTCCCCCGTCCAAAAATTCCTCCGTATACGCCTCCGTAAGAAACGCGAGCAACATGCGCCCTACGCCCACGGAGGACTCAACGATATGCGGGACATATTTCTCGTTGGTGGCGGGGTCAAGATAATCAAGCGCGGCGCCGGAAAATTTCGCGTGCTGGGAAAGATCGTAATCGCCTCGCGCATGAATGCCTTCCAACTCTTTGAAACCAAACGGGAAATTATATTCAATGTCATACGCTGATTTTGCGTAAAATACGAGGTTTTCATGCTTATGCCATCGCAGATTTTCCGGTTTGATGCCGAGGTTCAGATAAAACTTCCAGCGGTATTCTTTTAATGCTTCGTATGCCGCCATTTCCTGATCGGGATGCGTGAAATACTGCATTTCCATCTGTTCAAATTCGCGCGTGCGGAAAATAAATTGCCGCGCGGTAATTTCATTGCGGAACGCTTTGCCTATTTGCGCAATGCCGAAAGGCGCCTTCACGCGCGCGGAGTCCAGCACATTTTTATAGTTCACATAAATCCCTTGGCAGGTCTCCCCGCGGAGATAGACAGGGTTCTTGGTCCAGTCCTCCGTAAAATTTCCCAGATTGGATTGTACCAGAAGGTTGAATTTTTTCACATCGGTGAAATCCTGCGCTTTGCATTTCGAGCATGTGATCTTTTTTTTGTTGGCGGCAAAAAGCTCGTTGATTTCGGCTTCACTCATCTTTTCGTCCGCAGTAACGCCGATTTCTTCCAGAAGATGATCAACGCGAACGCGATGATGGCACGCCCTGCACTCCGCAAGCGGGTCGGAAAATCCCGCCACATGCCCCGAGGCCTCCCACACTTTCGGATGCATAAAGATGGCGGAATCCAGTCCCACGATATCGGCGCGCATTTGCACCATGTATTTCCACCATTCTCGCTTCAGGGCATTCGCCAGCTCCACGCCGTACGGCCCCAAATCGTACACTCCAGCGAATCCGCCGTAAATTTCCGAACTCGGATACGCGAAACCTCGCCGCTTGGCAAGCGATACGATATGTTCCATGGTTACTTGATGCGCCATACTGATTTAACTTTACATGTTTATTGCAACACTCTTCCCTCATCTCCTTTCAGCGAATTCAGCAAATCGGAATTCACTGCGGGTACCTGCCGCTCAATCTTTAAGCCGGTAAAAGTGTCTACCGCTTTCAATTGCGCGCCGGAAATCAGATTTATCATCTGCGTCGTATGCACCAATGCGGGAGTAAATGCCACCTGAAAATCAACGCGCGCCGGCGGCGTCAGCAATCCCGTTCCGGCAAATACCGTGCCGGGCTTCCACGAAACCACGCCGGAATTGGGGTCATAAGTCAGCGCGGCGTCTTGAGGAGACACCGCTCCCGTCCATTCCACATTGGGAGGAATAACCGCAGTTGCCTCCACATCGCTTACATCGTTGATAGTGTTGGATAATTGCCATGATATTGCGTAAGTGGTCCGTTCGCCCACGCGGGGAGGAAGCGGACCTGTGTTTTGGATAAGACCGTCGCGCCAATATGCTTTCTCGTTAAATGAAAACTGCGTATTTATTTTTACCGTCATCGTATCTTCGCTTTCAATGGGAAGTCCGCTTAAACTTTCTGGCGGCACGGAGGAAGTTATTTTGACAAAAGAGGATACGGTAAGATTCTTGTCTGAAAAGCTTTTCGGCAAAAATACCGGCTTCAAATTAACCGAAAACGAAACTTCTCCTTCCGCCTTTGGGTCAAGCACCGCGAGATCCGGCACGCCCACCGCATTCCAGATGACGGAATTTGTTCTCCCGTCAAAAGACCCCCACTGCACGGAAAGCGAGCGGATGTCAATATATTGCTCGTCTATTTTAGCGATAATAACCGCATTCGGAATTTGCACATTAGTCGTATTTTTGTATCTCACTTTGTAACGAAGCGGGGAACCCGGATTGGCGACAAAATCGCGGGAATCATTGACCGTCTGAAACACGAACAGCGCCGAAGAAGCGATGGACGCGACGCTTGACGCGCTTGCATATTGAATGAATTCGCTCTCTGTATTAAGCGACCCTATTTCAACAAAAAGCGGCTTGCTCTCGCCTTGCGCGCCCGCAAAACTTCCTTTTACCGTAATGACGCCGCTTGCTCTTCCTTCCACCGCCGGAAGTTTCCAAACGGTATTTTCTTCAACAGGCGCGGGATCGGCGGATATGAATGTAAAACCGGAAGGATAAGTCGCCTTCAATATAATATCTTCAAATCGCGCATCAGATTGGTTCACGAATTCAATTTTAATAGTAAGCTCCTTTTCAGAAACCACCTGCGCCGGCACATTCAGATTAAGAGCGAAAGGAGTGGATATAATAGTAAAAGAGAATGTTTTTTCATCTTCAAAGGGAGAAGAAAATCCTTCCGGAACATAACGAAACACGGCTGATACGGTTTTAACCGCGTCCCGCGGACCGTATACCCTGCCGCGAAATGTCGCGCTTTTCTCCTGCCCCGGCAGAATTGTTCCGATATCCGCTTTCATTTTCTTTACTCCTTGAGCGGCTGCGCCGGACCCTTCTAAAGGCACGGATCCTTCCGGCCACGAAAATATAATCTGCGCCTCGCGAAGCGCGGCCTCCGTATTATTACGATATGCCACCGAAAACGAAACTTCGTCTCCCGCGCTGATGCGGTCGGGACCGCTTATCCCCCCCTTCACTTCCGCGGTACGAAAAGCTTCATCCGTCACATACCAATAATATCCCCATGCCACTGTTGCGGAAAAAAAAAGCGCAAAAAGCGGAATAATAATATTCCTTTTTCTCGCGCGCGCCCAAGTCGTCTGCAATACTCTTTCATCCCACCCTTCCTTCGCTATCTTTTTATCATCCTCCTTATAGACCTCGTATTCTTTTTTTTTCAAGGCATCTTCTCCGCCGCGCTTATACAGTTTTTTTTCAAATTCTTCTAATTGATTCATAGGTGAACATTTCACGCTCTGCTATAAATGCCGTCAAAATATCCGTGAAATACATCTTCTAATTTATCAAGGTCCCGCTCGGTCATGAGGACGCGTTCATACTCAAGCGCGCGCATAATGGTCTTGTCTTCCGGTTCGTACCCCAACGCGCTTAAAAACTTAAATTCAAAATACCGTAAAAAAAACTTCAGCTCAAGCGGCTTCATTTCCTTGTGGTGTAAATAGTCAAACGCGCCGACAATCAAATGAAACATATCTTCGTCCCTTTCCTTGTAAAGCGTGTAGGCATCCACCAATCCCGCAATATGCCTTGCCGCGCGCATTTTAGCGACCT
>CAZRNH010000073.1:0-4130 GCA_964601445.1 uncultured Candidatus Saccharibacteria bacterium | reverse complement strand
GTGTTGACAATTTACATTTTTAGTGTATACTTGTTTACAGTTCATTTCAAACATTATATTAGGAGGAATACGATGAAAAAAATCACAGTTTTTCTCGTTTTATTAGTTTTCATCCTCAGCGCGGAAATAGCCCGCGCGCAAACCGGCTCTGTCACTCTTTCGTGGGATCCGCCGAAAAATACTGGGGAAATCTATTATTTATTATTTCAAAACCGTGAGGTGCCGAAAAAATTACACCTTTTGTGGCGGAATACTGAAGAAGAATGTGAATTTTCACAGGGGTGGCGCATATGGCGAAATCGGCTTAGTAAAAAAATACCCGCTGTATCCCCTCCATTCGTAAGAAACAATAGGGGCGGAGGCCTGGAATGTTATACGGTCACCTATAAAGTTTATATGACCACGAATTTAGGTGATTTTAAAAGTATAAAAGTTTTTGAAAACTCCGCCTCGCAACCTAGTCAAGTTTCTGAGGTGATAATGCCTACATTCACTGTTTCCGGGCTGGCTCCCGGAACATATTATTTCGCTGTCACCACACATAGGTGTTGGGGGGCAGAAAGTAATTTCAGCAAAATAGTAAGCAAGACCATTCCTCCAGCTGAATAATTATAAAAAACAAAAAAGCCCTGCGCCTTGCCGCGCGGGCTTTTTTCTTTCCGCGCTATGTTACGCAATTAATTTCTCAAACAATCCGCGCGCAACAGCCGGGTTTGCTTTGCTTTTTGTTTTCGCCATCAGCTGGCCGATGAGAAATTGCATCGCGTTATTGTTGCCTCCTTTGTAATCGGCAACCACTTTGGGATGTGCCGCGATGATTTCTGCCACAATCTTTTCCAATTCCCCGGCGTCGCTCACCTGCGCAAGTCCCTTTTCCTCTACGATATCGCTCGGGTCTTTGCCGGTGGCAAACATATCGGCAAGCACCGCTTTTGCAGACGCGGAGGTGATTTTGCCAAAACCTAAAAGCGCAATAAGCTCGGCAAAATTCTCGGCGGTTATCTTCGTTTCCAAAAGCGGCGCGCCTGTCTCGTTGGTCAGCGCCCGCAGGTCCGTATTCAAATAATTCGCCGCCAATTTTGCCAACCGCTTTTTTTCTTCGCCGCTTACCGCCGCGCCGCCGGAAAACTCTTTCTTCCACCCTCCAAGTTCCGATATCACGCGCTCAAAAAAAGCCGCTGTCGCTTTTTCAGAGACCAATAAAGCGGCATCTTTCTCCTCCAAAGAAAATTCCGTTTTAAACCGTTTATGTTTTTGTTCGGGCAACTCGGGCAATGACGCGCGCAATCTTTCCACATCAATTACCGCCTCTGCGGAAACACCCTCCCGCGCCCCTAAAGTAAGCGCGGGCAAATCCGGCTCGGGAAAATAGCGGTAATCATGAGCGGATTCTTTGAGACGCTGGGAAACGGTCGCTTTTTTATTTTCGTCCCACCCTCTCGTTTCCTGCTTGACCGCGGCGCCTTTTTCAAGCAATGCGGATTGCCGTTTTATTTCGTATTCTATGGCGCCTTTGACCGCCGTAAAGGAATTGAGATTTTTCACCTCCACTTTCGTACCCAGCGGCTTTCCTTTTTCATGCATACTGATGTTCACCTCGCACCGCATCTGCCCTTTTTCCATGCTCGCGTCCGACGCGCCGAGATACTGCAATATTGTCTGAAATCTGCGCGCAAACTCCACCGCTTCTTGCGCGTTTCGCATATCCGGCTCCGTAACCAACTCCATTAAAGGCACGCCTGCCCGATTAAAATCAACCAAGCTCGCTCCGCGCGCGCCGTGGACAAGCCGCCCCGTGTCTTCTTCAAGATGAATGCGGGTGATGCCGATATTCCTTTCCCCGACCTTCAATTCCCCGTGTTCGCATAAAGGCATGTCGTACTGCGAAATTTGATACCCTTTGGGAAGGTCGGGATAAAAATAATTCTTACGGTCAAATTTTGAGCGCGCCGCGACGGCGCAGGAAAGCGCGCACCCGACTTGCACCACCATTTCTACCGCCTTTTTATTGAGCGCGGGCAGAGTACCCGGATGACCCATGCATACGGGGCATATATTCACATTAGGATGCGTTTCTTCCGCATCGTTGAGATTATCGCAAAAAAGCTTTGATTGCGTCTTAAGCTGGGTGTGAATTTCAAGGCCGATGACGGGCTCAAACATAAAACGCGAATTAAGAATTATGAATCAGGAATTATAAAAAAATGACCTTCCTCTTGTATCTTGATTCTTAATTCATTCTTCATAATTCTTACTTCTCCACTTCCACTCCCATGGAGCGAGCGGTGCCGGCAATGATTTTTACCGCTTTTTCAACATCATACGCGTTCAAATCCGTCATTTTTTTCTCGGCAATTTCGCGCGCCTGCGCCATGGTAATCTTGCCTACTTTATTTTTTTGAGGAATTGCCGACCCCTTCTCAATATGCGCCGCTTTTTTAATAAGCTCGGACGCGGGAGGCGTCTTTAGCTTGAATTCAAAGCTCCTATCTTCATAAATAGTGATTTCAGCCGGTATCACATCCCCTTTGCGGTCTTTGGTCTTTTCGTTGTACTGCATGCAGAACTGCTGGATGTTGATGCCGTGCGGTCCGAGCATGGTTCCCACCGGCGGCGCGGGATTCGCTTCGCCCGCCTTTAGATTTAATTTTACCAACGCTTTTATATTTGCCATAAAATTAGCTTTTAGCTGTTAGCTTCGTTAGCTTTTAGAGAATTTCCTAACAAGCTAATGAAGTTATAAGCTAACGAAGCTCTTTATATTCTCTTCATTTGCAGAAAGTCCAATTCCACCGGCGTTTCGCGGCCAAAAAGCGAAACCAATACTTTTACTTTTCCTTTTTCCTCGTCTATTTCGGCGACCTTGCCGTCATACTCTTTGAATGGGCCGTCGGTGATTTTCACCGCATCGCCCAGCGCCACATCAATTTTATATTTCGGCTCTTCCACTCCTATGCGCTTCTGCAGTGCTTTTATTTCCGCCGGCGCGAGCGCAGTGGGCGTCACGCCCGAGCCGACGAATCCCGTTACGCGCGGCGTATTGCGCACCACATACCACGAATCGTCCGTTACCTCCATCTCTACCAACACATAACCAGGATAAATTTTTTCTTCCACCGTCTGCCGCTTTCCGTTCTTGATTTTAATCTTTTTTTCTTTGGGAACAAGCACATTAAAAATCTTGTCCTCCATCCCCATTGATTCTATTCTCTGGCTTAAATTCCGCGCCACCGCGTCTTCATATCCCGCATAAGTATGAATCGCGTACCAGCTTTTTCCCTGCTGTAGTGTTTGTTTGGTCATAATACGAATGTGTTCAGTATATACACGAATAACATATCAAGCCCTCCTAAAAAAACCGCGGCGGCGGCGGAAAACAAAATCACCACAATCGCATGGCGCACGGTGGTTCGTCTGTCTGGAAAACTTGTTTTTTTTAATTCCGCCTTCACTTCCCGTAAAAAAAGAATGGCAGCGGAAAAAAATCGTAAAAAAAAATGCATAGTTTGAATCATATATGAATGAAATATACTTTTGATTACAAAAATAATATACTGTGAATTACGAAATGTCTATTTTTTCCACCCTCGGCGATATTTTCTACTGAAAATTCGCCTCTCTCGCGCCAGTCGCGCTCCGAGAGGGTTCCAAAAACAGACATTTCGTAATTCACAATAATAATATAGTAAAAAAGCCCCCAAGGGCAACTGCATTCATACGCAAGTACGCCGATTCCCGCACCGACAATCGCGTACAAAAGCACTTTATGCGCGACCGCGAGCTTTTGCGGTTGTCCCGCGGCGGTCATGTATAAAAAGCCCGCATACAGCCCTACCCCTACCGAAAGAATAGCGAGCAACCATGAAAACCAGTTCACGATATTGACAAGCGTCCCGATTACCGTCGCGCCGACTGTTTGTGTTATCGCACATGTTACAGGTTCAGGTCTGCCGGTAAGACCTCCAAACACTCCCAAAATCAAGTCAATGAACGCGGGCGCGAGAATAAGCGCTCCCGCTCCTACGATTGTCCACAAAAGCACCGCGCGCGCCTGCACCACTTGCCCGGGATTGCCGCCCGCGGTCAGAAAGAGAAAGCTCGCCCACAACACCATCAACACCGCAATAGGC
>CAZRNH010000072.1:3799-4167 GCA_964601445.1 uncultured Candidatus Saccharibacteria bacterium | reverse complement strand
CCATAAAGGCGCCGAAAAAATACTCACCGCGACTCTTTCGGAGAGGAAATAATTTTTTGTTCATAACTTTTCTTGCATAAAAACGGTGGGGGGGGGTATAATACCGACATTAATCGTTTATTATTTTTTTATGAAAAGAATCGGCTTCTTTAGTTTCATTTTTTTTGGATTTTTACTCATGAGCAATGCCGCGTTGGCGGCGACGGTAACTACTCTCGCGACAGGAAATGTTTCGTCAGACAGCTCGTCCGGCGCTTCCATTTCTTTGCCCAACATAATCATTACGGAAGGAGCTGTTGATGAAATAGATAAAGGAGCCGCTCATGTATGGACGGCGCCTTCGGGGTATGTGTTTGACACGGGCGCGG
>CAZRNH010000072.1:0-3789 GCA_964601445.1 uncultured Candidatus Saccharibacteria bacterium | reverse complement strand
CCAATGGACTCGCGGGGCCCGCGACTGCGAGTATGACTGCAACGACTATGACCATTGACACTACCGCGACATCAACGGCCGCGGGAGTGATGACCATCGGCTCTACCGCTCCGATAAAAGTGAAGGTTTCCACCGCATGTCCTCGAGCCGCCGCGGGAAATCTCACCCATACCGCGGGAATCATTACGGGAATTACGAACGGCACGACTAATTTCGGGACATGGACGCAAGTGCCCGGCGCAATCTCAAGGTTGGTGGTACAGCTCCCGGGACAATCGGTGTTATCGGCAACCACTTGCGCGATCCCAGCGGGAACGCCAAGCACCCAAACGCTGAACAGTCAATTTAGCACAACGCTCTATGCCATGGATCAGGCATATAATTTAGGTGCGCCAAATAACTACGCGGATAGCGTGCGTACGCTTGCTTACAGCGTATCCGGGCAATCTAATACGAATGTCTCGGCAAGTTTTTCAGGCGGGACGGCGACTGCGGGCGTAACGGTTATCAATTCCGGAAATTATACGCTCACATTTACCGATGGCGGAAGTTATGGCCTTGCAAGCGCATCCTTTGATGTCATCGGCGGACGCAGGTTGATAGATTCTATTTCTCCATCGTCGTCTCTTATTTCTCCGGTAGAGGGAGAAAAAATAGAGGCAGGAAAGCCATATGTGATTATCGGCGCAAGTATTGACTTGGGGACGGTTTCAGTACGGCAAGCAGAGGTTAGTGTTGACGGAGGCCTTTCCTGGAGTTTGGCGACTCCCGTGACTTTTACGCAAAATGGATTCAACTGGAAATACGAATGGCTTAATCCAAAAGTGGGTTTGTATAGTATTCAAGTTCGCGGGACTGACGGGTATAATGTTGAAATACCAAAAAGCGGCGTTATGGTGAGTGTTGCAGTTCCCGCGCCGATAACAGTTGCTCCTAAAACAGCTCCAGATGTGGTTGCGCCGGAACAGCCGAAAAAAGAACCGGCCGCAAGCAAATCGGAAACGGTAACCGAAACGGCAACCGAAATGCCAAAGCTGTCGGTTGTGCTCATTCGCGCAGAAGGAGATCAGATGGTGTATGTGGTGCGCAATAATTTAAAAAGACATATTCCGAGCGCGGAAGTATTTAATTCTTATGGATATTCTTGGCAGGATGTGAAGGCGGTGGCGCCGGTGGCGGTAAGCGCTTATCGGACAGTCAATTTGGTCAGGCAGGCGGGTGACGATAAGGTGTATGCAATAGAAAATGGCAAAAAAAGATGGATTGCCACGCCGGAAGAATTTGCGAGTGCGGGGTATGATTGGAATGAGGTGATGGAAATAAATGCGGCAGAATTTGGTTTTTATCTTGAAAGAGGGGCAGTGAAAAATGCGCGTATAATCGTGAATGTGCTCAATGTAAGAGACCTGCCTTCTTTGAGCGGAAAAATTTTAACGACGGTAACTCAAAATAGCGCGTATCCTATTATTGCAGAGACGGAGAGCTGGATTAAAATAAAACTTTTAAGCGGTCTCGAGGGGTGGGTGTTCGCTCAATACGCAGAAAGATAAATCTTCCGAAGTCCGACTTCCGAAATTAGCACTCTTGACCCAAGAGTGCTAATTTGTTAATATTAAAAATAATCATAAAGATCTCCCGCAGGGAGACAATGCAAAATGTAAAAATCAGTTCCGCTTTCGGCGGAACACCACAATTTTGCATTTTTCATTTTGCATTTTTCATTTTGATTTTAGCGTAGCGCATATGCAATTCAATCGTTTTACCACAAAAGCGCAGGAAGCATTGTTTAAGGCGCAAGAAATAGCGACCTCCAGAGGGCAGTTTCAGGTGGACACGGTCCATCTGCTTGCCGCGCTTATCCGCCAGGAAGAGTCGGTGGTGCCTACCGTGCTGAATCGGCTCGGCATCAATATGGAAATGCTAAAAGGGCAGACCGAACATGCCATGGATGCCGGCGAAAAGAGCCAGGCGAACATCCCATTCGGGCAGGTATATGTTACGACTGAACTGGCAAAAGTGTTTGAAAAGTCGGTGCAAATCGCATCCGCGCTTAAAGACGAGTTTATTTCCACCGAGCATCTTTTTTTGGGATTACTTGAGGCCGATTCAAAGGCGAAGGCAATCTTGACGGCGTTTCAGATTCACGCGGACGCCGTTTTGAAAATTTTGGCGACAGTGCGCGGATCCCAGCGTATTACGGATCCGGAGCCGGAAGGGAAGTATCAAGTGCTTGAAAAATACGCGAAAAATCTCACCCAGTTCGCGCGCGAGAAAAAGCTGGACCCCGTCATTGGTCGTGATGGAGAAATCCGCCGTATAATGCAGGTGCTTTCCCGCCGCACCAAAAATAATCCCGTGCTTATCGGCGAGCCGGGCACCGGCAAAACGGCGATAGTGGAGGGGCTCGCCCAGCGTATTGTGTCGGGCGATGTGCCAGAGTCGCTTAAAGACAAAGAGGTTATCGCGCTTGATTTAGGATTGTTGGTCGCCGGCACGAAATATCGCGGCGAGTTTGAAGACCGTCTGAAAGCGGTATTGAAAGAGATAGATCGTTTACAGGGGAAAATAATATTGTTTATTGACGAATTGCATATGTTAGTCGGCGCGGGCGCGGCCGAGGGTTCCATTGATGCGGCGAATATGCTGAAGCCCGCGCTCGCGCGCGGGCAGTTGCGCGCGGTGGGCGCCACGACGCTCAAGGAATATCAAAAATATGTGGAAAAAGATCAGGCGCTTGAAAGGCGTTTTCAACCGGTATTCGTAAGCGAGCCGTCGGTAGAAGATGCCATCGCGATTTTGCGCGGCATCAAAGAAAAATACGAGGTGCATCACGGCGTGCGCATTACGGATCCCGCGCTCGTTTCCGCCGCGACCCTCTCGGCGCGTTATATCACCGACCGTTTTCTCCCTGATAAAGCGATAGATCTTATTGATGAAGCGGCATCGGCGCTTCGCATGGAAATTGACTCCATGCCGCAAGAGCTTGATGTGCTGAAGCGCCAGATGATGAAACTGGAGATTGAGCAGGAGGCGTTGAAAAATGAGACGGATGCGGCATCCAAAGAACGGCTGAAACACATTAAAAAATCACTTGCCGAACTGAAGGAAAAAACAGGCGGTCTTGAATTGCAGTGGAAATCGGAAAAAGAAATCATTTCCCGCATTCGCGAATTCAAGAAATCCGCCGACACGCTCCGTCAGGAAGCGGAAATAAAAGAGCGCATGGCCGACTTGCAGAAAGTCGCCGAAATCAGATATGGAAAAATTCCCGATATAGAAAAGAAAATAAGTGAAGAAGAAACGCGTTTGCGCTCCGTGCAGAAGTCGCGGCGTATTTTAAAGGAAGAAGTATCGGAAGAGGATATCGCGCAGGTTGTTTCAAAATGGACGGGGATTCCCGTGGTCAAGATGCTTGAAGAAGAAGCGAAGCGCCTGCTTGAAATGGAGAGCGAACTTAAAAAGCGGATTATCGGACAAGATTCAGCGGTAAGCGCGGTCTCGCGCGCCATCCGCCGTTCCCGCGCGGGCATCGCGAGCCGTAAAAAGCCAATCGGCAGTTTTATGTTTTTGGGTCCCACCGGCGTGGGAAAGACGGTGCTTGCCAAAGCAATCGCTGAATTTATGTTTCAGTCGGAAAACGCCGTCGTGCGGCTTGACATGTCAGAATATATGGAACGGCACTCGGCGGCGAAAATGATAGGTTCTCCTCCCGGCTATGTGGGATACGAGTAAGGCGGCCAGCTTACCGAGACCATCAGACGCAAGCCTTACAGCGTGGTGCTTTTTGAC
>CAZRNH010000071.1:0-4169 GCA_964601445.1 uncultured Candidatus Saccharibacteria bacterium | reverse complement strand
ACTCAACAAATACATCAAAAAAGGAGTCCTGAACAAGCGACTGCGGCTTTGATGGCGCTTCGGGCAAATCAATGCGATATTCAATATCAAAGAAAGAATCCGCGCGCGTGGGCGGGTTGGTCGTCCGCCAGCCATCCTTGCTTTCTTCAAAGAGCTTGTAGCGGCCAAGAGGCATATCGGTAAATTGATATTGGCCGAGTGTTATGGGATCTGCACTCGTAAGCTGAAGCGCGATAATCTCTATCGGAACAACCTCATGCCCGTTCTCCGGTCTTGATGCGCCGCTCACGCGCCCGAGAGCCATGGTAACATTCGGCAATCCCGGCTCATCGTCGCTTTTTGCGCCGTCGCCGTTTTTGTCATCAAACTTCGTTCCGCGAATTGTACCGGAAAATGGAGGCGGAATGGGATCGCCTTCAAGCAGAACATCATCAATCCTGAGCGTATCGTCTTTCGCGGTTAATACGGCTCTGAAACGAAAAGCGAAATGCGCGTTATCATCGGCCGACTCGGACAAAAAATAAATACGCCGAACCCACTCACTGCCGAGGGTATTTTCATCTTTTGAGATATCCTCCAGCGGCGGAGAAATCCAATCATTTCCATTAAACCACTCTACATATATATGATCGTTCCCGTCCAATTGTTTCGCTTGGTAATAATAGCTTAACTTAATATGCGTACTGCCTTCCGTTGCAATAGTTTTCATCAGAATTGAATCCGTGATACCGCCTTTTTCCCCTTTTACTTCAGCCCTATTATCATCAGCGCCGTCGCGCCCCTTTGATTTTATTTCCCAGTTTTCTCCTTGCGGAGAATCCCATTTATCAAAATTGTTCAGACCAAAATCATCAAAAAAAAGAGCGGGCGGAGCGGCTAAAACAAAAGCTGGTCCGCTCATGAATACAACAAGAGCCAGACCGACTATAAGGCCTATCGCCGTCTTTCCATAATTAACATGGCGGAATAGATAATTCATAATAAGCGTAATATAATAGATTCTGTTTCTCCTATCAATACTTTTAGAAAAACAAAATCCCCGCGATGTTTTGCGGGGATTCTTGCTTCACTCTGCTGTTGCATGAAGAAGCTTCTTCATTTTTTCCTTAAGTAAATTATTCATATTTTTTTCACACTTCAGAATATACTCATCCACTCCAGCGGAAAGAGCACATTCTCTTTCCTCCGCGCTATTGCGCGCGCTAAACATAATGACGGGAATATCCGCGAGCATAACATCGGCGCGAATGGCCTGCGTAAGCTTGATACCATCCATTTGTGGCATGGACCAATCGGTAACCACCAGATCAAAACTTTCGCGGCGCAGGCAGGCGAGCGCGTCTTTGCCGTTCTCCGCCTCTTTCACATTACAGCGCATACTCTCCGCTAACGCTCTGACTAAAAAACGAACGGAAGGCGTATCATCAACGATGAGAATATGAAAGTTATTTTCCCTATTCATTTTTTCCTCCTTGTATGAGAAATAAAAGAGCTGTTTTTCAGATAAAATCGCCAAGGATACTCCTTGCACTTTTTGGCATAGTGTACACCGATGCGCGGGGTTGTTGCAATAGCCGCGGAACGCGCCATTTCTTCCCTGTCTTCAATCCATAACTCTCTTCCTGATATTGTTTTCCCGTTCAATTTTTTCGTGATGCCGAATGCGTCGCACAGTTTTCCGGGTCCGGACGCGAGATTCTGCGCTGAATGCACTCCCCTGCGTTTTTGCATTTCAAGTATCCCCTCGCACGGCTCTACCGCGCGGATAAGCACGGCGGAAGGAAAATCAGCACGCTCGGTAACGACATTCACGCAATGATACATTCCATACACCAAATACACATACAGCGTTCCCGCTTTTTGATACAACGGTTCGGTGCGCGGCGTCCTTCCGCGTGAAGCGTGACAGGCAAGGTCGTTCTCGCCGATATACGCTTCCGTTTCCACTATTTTCCCTGAAAAAATTCTGCCCCTCTGTTTGACCACAAGATACTTACCAAGCAGTTCCCGCGCCACTTTGAGCGTCGGACGTTCAAAAAAACTGGCAGTGAGCTTTCGCGCCATGCATAAAAGATTATGAATTACGAAACGATATTTTTTATACGCCTCCCTTCTTAGTGCGCGAGAGGAAGACTGTTTTTCTTTGTCAAAATATTCACTTCACAATTTTGATTTTTGATTTTTGCATTATCTTGCTTTATATTACTTCATCTCATACTTAAGAATAACCGTCACGGATACTTCCTGGGAACCCGGCTCTATCACGGGGGACTCCGCCGTGGCTCCGCCGCGGCCGTACTTTCCTTCAAGCGCGAAATAAGGAGTCGGGAATCCGGCGCCCGATTCTTCAATGGAAAGCAATTTCCCAAGAGTAAATCCGCCCGCCCGAGCAAGACCCTCGGCTTTCTCATGCGCCTTCCGCACCGCTTCGGCGCGCGCCTCATTTTCCGGCTTCGCGGGATCATCAATGGTGAAAACAAGCTGGGAAACGGAATTCGCTCCATTGGCCACTCCGCCGGAAAGCACAACGCCTATTTTCGTAAAATCATGAATTTTTACCTGCACCGACTGATTGATGGTATAGCCGACAATATCGGGAGGCGGACATACGCCGCCTTTCTCGGAACAATTATAATATTGATAACGCGGGTTAATGGCATATTGCGTTGTTTTCATATCTTTTTCACCGATGCCGTTTGACTTTAAAAACGCGTTTATTTTATTCATTTTTTCGCTGTTTTTTGTTTGTAAAACGCCGATATCTTTACCGCCCTCCGTAATGACGCTCAGCGAGAATTGCGCGATATCAGGCACTGCCACCGCTTTTCCCTGCGCCGAAACGGAAAAACTCCTGAAAGACGCGGGATTCACCGACCGCGAATACGAATGCGCAAAACTCGCCGCGGCATACACAAGCGCCGCCGCCGCGACAATCCCTAAAAGCACCGCCATGTTTTTTATTCTTTCATGCATACATAAAAAGATTACTATTTTTTCTTTCAGTATATACTATGAATTACGAAATATCTATTTTTTGGAACCCTCTCGGAGCGCGACGGCGCGAGAGAGGCGGATTTTCAGCACCTGCCTGCGGCAGGCAGGGAAAATACCGCCGAGGGTGGAAAAAAATAGATATTTCGTAATTCATAGTATATACAAATTGTGAAACGAATGCAAGAAAAACCGGGGACCCATTCATGATCCCCGGCGTATATTTCCACTTCATATTAAAAAAATGGAAAGGAAAGCTGGCGGGTAGCGTCAGCGTATGCTTTGCGCACAAGGGAAATTATTTGATGAAATTCATCCCTTGATACAACCCAGTCGGCATTGAGAGGCATCCAGTCAAGACGCTCTTCTCTTTTATTAAAAATTATTTCAAGTGTTCCCGTGTTGATGACGCAGGAGTCGAAAGCGCTTATGGGATTTTTTATTACTTCTATCACCATATCTCCCTCCTTGTCTATCTGCATGATGGGCATCGCCCTATGCTTTTTCCGTCCCAAAACATCTTCCTCCCGCAATCCCCGCAATAAATAGGCGGGGGCTTTCTTGTCTTGGGGAGCGCCGCCACCGGCGCGCAATCGCAAAGCCCCGCTAAACTAGGCGCTTTCTTTTTTTCACGCAATGGAAATAATAAAAGCTGTCGTCCTCTCACTTGAAACCTCCTTGTTAAGGTTCAATGCTTACCGCTTTTCTAAAAACAATATACCATCTTTTATACTGAATGACCATACCCATTGCGCGCGACTTAAAGATAGCTCCGCAATACCTTTTCCAGGGAATCTATCTTTTCCGCCGAAAGAAGATGGCGTCCCGTATTCGCCTTCAGCCATTCAACCATTCTTTCAATCTCTTTTACATCAATACCTTTATCTGCTTCTTTTTCTTCAAACAAATCCGCGCGCGCTATTTTTTCCACTTCAGCGCGTTCTTTCTGCGAAAAGCCGTGCACATATAATTGTGACATCACCTTGTTCCGGAATTCCTCCTGCGTAACCCTCGGCGGCGGTGTTGGTCCGAATAGTCCCATATATAATGTGAATTATGAAATACTAAACGCATTATAAATCACAAACAATAAAACGCAAAACGACCCATATAACTGTGCTACATCCTAAACCAATACTTCCACTATCTTATTTGACGATCGTCAAATAGGATAGTGG
>CAZRNH010000070.1:0-4215 GCA_964601445.1 uncultured Candidatus Saccharibacteria bacterium | reverse complement strand
GACACGCTGGAAATAACCGGCGGCGTCACATCGGCGGTCGTGCTGAATGTATAATATATGCCGCCATTATCGCTTTGCGCGGTATTTGATAACGCGTCGCGCGACGCAACTTTATAATAATATTTGGCGTTCGTCGCCAATCCCGTCAGCACAACGCGGTGTTCCCACACCGGTCCCGTCCCGCCTACCAAAACCGTCGTGCCCGCGGTTGCGGAGCCGGACAAATTGGAAGATAAGCTGTAAGTAACGATTGAATCGGAATCGCGGTCGGTGTTCCATACGATAGTCGCCGAACCTCCGGAAACGGCCGTTTCCGTCACCGAAGAAATCACCGGCCCCTGCAGGGTGGTGAAAGAAAACGCGGCGGGCGCATTGCTCCCCGGGATTGCGGCGTCCAATTGCGCGCTGTTGGTTGAAGGATCAACGGACCGTACGCGAATATTATAGGTCGTATTCGCGGAAAGGCCGCTTAACACCACAGAATGCGCAGTTACCATGGATGCCACTGCGGTGGAACTTGCGTATGAAGTATTCACGGAATACGACACGGTACTGTCGGAAAGCTCATCGGTCGTCCATGTAACCGTCGCTTGCGAGGTGGAAACACCGGAAACAGACACCGCGGTAATCGTGGGCGCGGTCACATCAGTCCCCCCCTGCCCGTCAGGCAAATCAAACACCGCCGAAGAATTCCGCGAGATATTCCCCGCCGCGTCTTGGGCGGTAAGCCGATAATAATAAGTCGTCCCGTTGGAAAGCCACGCGCCCGCGGAACCGTCAATCACATAGTTTATATTTTTATCGGTAATGGTGGAAAGGAGCGCGTAGGTCAAGCCGCCATTGACCGAACGATACAATTTATACGAGCCAAAATCAGCCGCGGGATTCACTTTCCAAGTAACAAATTCGCGGTATTCCGCAAGCGCGGGATTGGAAATATCCTGAATGAACACATTCAAAGGCGTCTCGGCCGCATCTGAAGTAAGCAACACTTGATTTTGATAGGTGTCTTTGAATTTTGAGTACACTTTCACCGGTTCTCCCGCGGCGAAATTCCATGTCAAAGAAGTGGCGGGCGCCTGCCACACGCCCGAACTCGCATTTAACCCGTCCGCCGAAAAGTCGGCATTATTAGAAAGCATCATCTGATAGGCGGTATCGTCGGAAGAAGTAATGCTCACCGCGCCCGCCGCGCCGCCGTTTACCCCATTCACTGTTACCGTCGCTAACGGGTCTTTCACATCCAGCACAAATGTGCCTGATATCGCCGATGCACTATTATTGATAATCTCATTATCATTTGCCGTTACCCGCACCAGCGCCGTCGCGAGGTAAGTCGCGTTTATCTGCGCTTTCGCGTCCCATGTCGCGGTGTATTGCGTGTACGCGGACGCCCCCACCGCCTTGTTGGCCGCATCGCCCGCCGCCAAATAGGACGACCCGATGCTTGTCCATACTCCGCCGCCGTTGAGAGAATACTCAAACGATGGCGTGATAAAACCGGGGGTTACTGAACCGCTTGCCGTGTCCGTATCGCGCACCGCGTAGGTAATCGCCACTTTTCCTGTCGTCGCGCTTTGAGCGACAGAAACGCCGTTCGTGCCGTAAGTTGGATCAAAATTGGGCGTGCCGTTTTGGGCATAAGTAAGCGTAAAATCATTAACTGTTGGTGTGGCCGAGCCGCTGGTTGTCCCGGAATCCAAAGTCATTTCTATTTCAAAATAGCGATAGGTTGGATTAGCCGCGCCTGATTGATCGGTGATAGTTGCCCCGCTCGTTGTGTAATACGGCGACCATAATGTATCGGTCGGAGCCGTGCACGGGTCTGACACGGTTGTTGAACCGCAGGTGCGGAATTTTACCAAAGTCCCTGAAGGCGTACTTGCAGTCCACGCGATAGTCGTCCACTGCGCATTCCCGCCGGCATCTTGTTTCAGATTGGTAATCGTACCGGTAGTATTGTAGCCGTTGTAGACTATAGTGATGTCTTGAACAGTCGGGTTTGTCGCGCCGCCAACTAAAGTTATTTTCCACTTGAGCGTAGTGCCGCTTGTGGTAAAATTATATTTTGTTCCCGGGGTAACGGTAGCCCAATTCGTGCCGTTATCATTGGAAAGCTGGTAAGTGACGGAACCAGTTCCCGGAGTATCATTCTTCGTCAGCGTCGCGTAGGCGATGTTAGTTGCGAGAGAATCCACGACCGTGGACTGGGCGCTTTGGGTGTTGCCAACCGCCGTAAACTTTGCAAACTTCCCTCCCGCCCCACCGAGATAGATAAGGCCGTTCGTGGAGTCGTAGGCGAGGGCGTTAACATCGTCTCCCGGATAAACCGTATCCCAAAAACCTGATATCTTAGGAACAAGATTAATCGCCGTATCGATTGCGGGGGTATATTTACCAAAATGACCATGCAAAGAACCAAAATACACTGTATTATTAGTTGTATCAAATGTAAGTGAAATTATCGCAGTGGCAACATTATTTGGCCAAAAATTAATCCTGCTTGTTAAATCTGCGCTTGTACTATTAGAAATCGTGTATTTGCCAAACCTAAGATTACCTACATTATAACTACCGCCACCCAAATACATAACTTGATTCGCAGAATCAAGAGATAACTTAACTGACATACCGCCCCAAAATCCAGAAATTGTCCCCGATAAATCACTAACCGTATTTGTTCCAATATCATATCTTGCAAACTTCCCTGTAATGCTGCCTAAATAAACGGCATTATTCGCTGAGTTAAAAACAATATTATATATGTGATTTGCTTGCCAAAAAGTGGCGACAGACAGTTGTGAACTAAGATCAGTCACCGTATTGTCAGAAATTGTATATCGCATGAATTTGCCTTCATTCCCGGACAAATAAATTACATTATTAGTTGAATCAAAAGTCATTGAACTGATCCCCGCACAACCGAAACCGACAATAACGGAGCCTAAATCAATGACTGCGTTTGTAGAAATTGTGTATTTTGCAAATCGTTTAGCTCCGCAACCGCCAGATCCCCCTAAATAAATCACATTATTAGTCGTATCAATAGTCAGGGCGGCAACCACATTCGTCCCCCAAAACGCGGAAAGGCCGCTGGTCACAGTCAAATCCGTAAATGTGTTCGTCCCCGGTGTGTATTTGCCGAATTTTCCGCCCGCCGTACCAATATAAATATCGCCGTTGGAGGCAGTAACAAGGGCGTTTTGGGCGCCAGTGTAGCGAGCGGCAAGGCCGCTCCATTCGTCGGCGCCGATGTCCCACGCGGTGGAAGAGGCATAAAGCGAACTGGTTGCGGCGCGGGCTTGATCGTCCGCGTCATTTTTAAAGGTTGTCGTTAAATCCGCGCCGGCATTTTTGGCGACCGAGGTCTCTAAAATATGCAAATCCTCCATCCCCGCAGTGGTGGAAACAAAAGCGACTTGTGTAAGCGTCTGATTGATTAAAGACCCCGTCCCCGGCGCCGTCGCGTCCGAGGAGATGTTGTTGGAGGAAGAGGCGTGAAGTGAACTGGAGTACCCTGTGGTACTCCCCACGGAAATATTATTTTTGACAATGGGCAATACTCCTTGCGTGCCGCTGCGTTGAATACCCAACTCACTGTTATATACCGTATTCGCGAACACATTAGGGTTCGCGAAATCCTCGATAAAGATTCCCCTCTCCGCGGTGCCCCCGGTAATATTGTATACAATGTTATTGTATATCTGGCTGGTCGCGGTCTGCGCAGCGCTTAAAATACCGCGTTCCCCATACCCGTTAAAATCATGCACTATATTATTTCTCACTATAGAATCATCAGCGGAATTGGAACCATTTAAGCGTATCCCGTAATTTTCAATACCGCCGCTGTTTTGGCCGTCCACTTCAAACCACTCAATGATTGTATAGAGATCAACTATTTGAATACCGTATTGAAAACCTGTCAACGATGGAAGAAGTTTCACCCCCGTCCCGGCGACGCCCGTGTGCCGCGATCCCGGCTCGGCGGTGAGCCACATGTAATGCGTCGCGTCGGTGGTACTGCCGTCAATGGTAACGCCCGCGGTGAAGGTGGAGTCCTTGTACGCCTCTCCGCGTTCAATGGTCCCGGCGGTGGTGAGGATGGTGGAAAGCGTGGCCGAGACACTCACACCGTCAGTTGAGGCGTTGAATTTCTGCAGGGTGTTGGAACCATAGTTCACCACCCACACTGCGTTCTGGGTTGCGTCATAGGCG
>CAZRNH010000069.1:3570-4239 GCA_964601445.1 uncultured Candidatus Saccharibacteria bacterium | reverse complement strand
TATTCATTCCAAAAATCCCATGTTGAGGGCCTCCGCGGAACGAATGGCGCAGAATATGCCGGTGCAGGGGCTTTCCGCCGATATTATCAAAATCGCTATGGAGCGCATTTGCAGCGAAACGCTTTCTCATTATGGCGGCGGCGTAAGAATTTTATTGCACATTCATGATGAACTGGTATTTGAAGTGAAGAATGCTATACTGAAGCAAGCGGCGGAAGAAATACGAAAGCGCATGCAGGAAGCGTATATATTGAAAGTTCCCATCGTGGTGGGTGTAAAATCAGGGAGCAATTTAGGAGAGATGCTCCCTATCGCGGCATAACTTTCAAAAAACGCAAAACGCAAAAGTCCCTGCCCGCAATGCTACGCATGGCGTTGCAGGCGGGAAAGCGTAAAGCCACAGTTCAAAAAGCAAAACTGCATTACCTTTCAGTTTGGTAATTGTTGTTTTGTGCGTTTCAATATATGAAATTCAAGGGCTTGCATATCAGAGCGAAACTTATTTTGGCGTTCACATTTATTGTGTGGCTTGTAGGCGTGGCGAGTTATGTAAGCGTTGATTTTTCCGCGCGCCAAGTCAATCGTTCGTTTTATGAAATGGTAAATGTGATCACGCCAAAACTGCAGGCGTTATTTGAACTGAAAAGCGCGACATACGAATTTGAAGGA
>CAZRNH010000069.1:0-3560 GCA_964601445.1 uncultured Candidatus Saccharibacteria bacterium | reverse complement strand
GTAGAAAAGGCGGAAGACGCCGAAGGCGCGCGTGTTGTTGATGCTGAATTTGTCCGTGATGCGGCAGCGAGCGTGGAAAAAATGGATAAATGGGAGAGTCAGTTTACGCGCCTTATCAATGCTGAAACCGGAAGAGAGGCGGCGCTTGGCCGCAGTATAAGTAAAGCAAAAAAAAATATCGCACAGCTTCTGCCAGAATTTTTACAATTACAGGAGGAAGGGGTTTCCCGTGAAACAGTAATGGCAAAGCAGGATGAGCTTATGCGGGCGCAGGAAGATATGAAGCGATTTATAGGAGAGGCGACTGCGTATGAGCTTGCACAGCTTGAAGAACAAAATATCGCCGTTTCGGATGTGATTGCCGCGACGGTTCGTTTTAATATTCTTATCGTGGGCGGCTCCGCGATTATTGCCTTTATCATCGGTATCGCGCTTGCCAATATATTTTCGAGCGGGATTATTAGGGTGCGCGACGCGGCGCGCGCGGTGGCCGCGGGAAATCTTGACGCGCGCGTTGCCATTCATTCGCGGGATGAAATAGGCGAGCTCGCGCATTCATTCAATGAAATGGCCGCAACGCTCAAGGAGACCTACGGGCGATTGGAACGGGAGCGCGACCGGCTTAATGCAATTATCACTAATCTTGAAACGGGTATTATTGAATATACCAGTGATTTCCGCGTGACGCTTATCAATCAAAAGGCGGAGGAAATGCTTGGCGTGAAAAAAGAAGAAGTGACGGATATGATTATCACTTCAGATACGGCGACGCGCCGGCCCGACCTCATTTCTCTTGCGCAGGCGCTGTATCCTATTCTTTCCACGCAGATTAAAAAGATACACATCAAAGACGGCGCGCCCGACATCATTGAAATGAAACTGGAAAAACCGTCGGCGCTTGAAGTGCAAATGGTAACCATCCCTATTCGCGATGAGAAGAATATAACGGTGCGTTATTTGAAAGTAATTCGCGATGTATCAAGAGAAAATGCCATTGCGCATTCAAAATCAGAGTTTATTTCAGTTGCGGCGCATCAATTACGGACGCCGCTCTCGGCGATTAAATGGGTATTTCGGCTGATGTTGGATGAGGATGCCGGCCCGGTGAGCAGGGAGCAAAAGGAGCTTTTAAAGAAAGGATACGATTCCAACGAACGCATGATTGATTTGGTTACTGACATGCTTGATGTGGCGCGCATTGAAGAAGGGCGGTTTGGATTTGAATTTCATTACGCAAACATTGCGGATTTGATTCAGCGGTCCATTGACGCATTCGCGGTAAAGGCGAAAGAAAAAAACATCAGTTTTCTTTTTGAAAAACAAGGCGGCCTTCCTTCGGTAAAAGTGGATCCCGCGCGCATTGAACTTGTTTTGCAGAATCTCATGGATAATGCGCTTAAATACACTCCTCTTGGAGGGAAAATAACCGTTGCCGCGGCGGCGGCCGCCGGATTTATGAAAATAAGCGTAGCGGATACGGGCATCGGCATTCCTAAAGATGAATTACCGAAATTATTCAGTAAGTTTTTTAGAGGGACGAATGCAATGAAATATCAGACGGAAGGAAGCGGACTCGGGCTGTTTATTATTAAAAACATAGTGGAGCGCCACGGCGGAATTATTTCTGCGGAAACGGAGGAAGGAAAGGGGTCTGTATTTTCTTTTACTCTTCCTCTTGACGCGCGCATGATGCCTCAACCGGAAGAAAACGGGGAAGAGTTTGTGCAAGGACTTTCCACTGTTGCCGAAGAAAAGCCGCCCGCGGATGCGTCTGCGGCGTTTAAGCAGTTTGTGGAGGGGATGTAGGAGATTAAGAAGCATGAATTATGAATTATGAATTAAGAATTAAGAATAAAGAATGAGTACGCCATTATTTCTTGAGGTAAAAAATCTTTCAGTGATAAGAGACGGCGAGCGCATATTGGAAGATGTTTCTTTCTCTGTGACGGAAGGGAAAACTGCCGCGCTTATCGGCCCCAATGGGGCGGGGAAAACAACTCTGTTTCGGGCTTTATTGGGTGATATGTCCTATACGGGGAATATTATATGGCATACGCCGCCGAGAATCGGGTATGTGCCGCAGAGATTTGATTTTGATAAAACAACTCCGCTTACCGTGGAAGAATTTTTTTTAGTGTATAGCAAAGAGCCGCGCCCGTTTTGGCGTCATAACGCGGCGATTGACGCTGAAATAAAGGGATTTTTAAGCGCGGTGAAGGCAGACCATCTTATTCATAAAAGCATCGGCGAAATATCGCACGGCGAACTTCAGCGGGTGATTATCGCTCAGGCGATGTACGGACGACCGAATATCCTTCTGCTTGACGAGCCGACTGCGAATATAGACATAGAAGGTGAAAAGACCATTTATCCATTGCTTAAAAAAGTGATAAAGGCCGCATCTTTGACTGCCCTCATTATTTCGCACGATTTGAGCGTGGTGCATGATTTTGCCGATAAAGCGGTGTGCATGAATAAAAAAGTATTATGCGAGGGAGCGCCCGATGCCGTGTTTCGCTCGGATGAATTGAAAGCGCTGTACGGGAGCGGCGCGGCATTATATCAACATGAACACAGATAAATGTAAAATGACAGTGTAAAATTTTAAAATTATCCCGATGCAGTCGGGATACCGACATTTTTACTTTTGACTTTTGCATTTTAATTTTATTTTCATGGATTTTAATGTATTTATCGTAAGCGTCATTATTGCGGCCGCGGCTGGCTTGCTTGGCGTATTTATTATTTTACGCCGGCTCGCGCTGGTATCCGATGTGCTTTCCCATGTCGCGTTGCCCGGCATGGCGCTTGCCTTGCTGTGGGGTATGCCGCCGTTTGCGGGCGCGTTCGCCGCTCTTTTTATCGCCATCCTCGGTATTTTTTTCATGGAAAGAAAATTCTCCCTTTCCATTGAAACGCTCGTCGGTATTTTTTTTACCGCTGCGATGGGACTCGGGATTATTCTTATTCCCGAAGAAAGTTTAATTGAATCGCTCTTTGGAGACATATCAAGCGTCGGCGCCCGCGAAGTGTTGTTTACCGCGCTTATCGGTCTTTCGCTTATCGCGCTCACCATTCGTTTTTTTATTCAGTTTGCCCGCGCTTCGTTTTCGCAGGAGCTTGCAAAAGGGAGCGGTATGCCGCAAGGAAAAGTTGAATTTCTTTTTTTGGCGGCGGTCGCGCTTGCGGTCGCGCTTGGTATCCGCGTGATAGGCACGCTTCTTATGGGGGCGCTTATGATTCTGCCCGCGGTGACCGCAAAAAACATCGCATGGAGTTTGAAAAGCATGACCTTTTTCTCGGTCATGCTCGGAGTCGTCGTATTTCTCGGGGGCGTGTCGCTTGCAAGCGCGTTTGACATAGTCCCAGGCGCCGCAGTCATCCTTGTCGGCGGCGTATTGTTCGTATTGTCTCTTATTCTGAAAGCGTTCAGGAGCTATGCGTCATAACATAAAAGCGAGAAGCAACAGCGTTTTATTTATGCAAAACTTTATGATACTATTTATTGTATCTCGATGGCGGAAAATTTGATAGACCAAGAAATACAAAGTGAATTTACT
>CAZRNH010000068.1:0-4263 GCA_964601445.1 uncultured Candidatus Saccharibacteria bacterium | reverse complement strand
AAATAGAGATTTGAACCTTCCGCAAGATTGGTTGTGGATTTTCCGCCAAACCATGCGTCCGCCGCAGTAGCGCTGAAACTATTTGCGAGGTAGTAACTGCCCTCCCTCCCGTCAAAAGTCCCCGTCCAATCGCCGGAGGTGTTAAGCGCAAGCGTACCCGATGCCGCTTGTAAACCGCTTCCCGCAAGATTTTGAATACTATTACCGCCAAGGACCAAAGTCCCGATACGATGCTCGCCGGTGGTCGTAGCGTTTTGAAAAGACGCGCCGCCGCTTGCGGTGAGCGAATTTAATGACGCCGAACCGTTTACCACAATATTTCCGTTTATAACCCCGCCGATGGCGGGGTCAATCACAAGCCCCGGGATGGCGGAGGAAGCATCCCGAAATCGCAAAACTCCACCAACCTCTTCCATCACGAATGAAGACGCGCCGAGAATCAAATTTTTTGTATATACTTCTTTCAGCCGTTTTTCCGGCGTTCCGATGCTGTAGGCAAGAGTTGAAGTTCCGGAAACGTAAAGAGTCGTCCCCGCAGGCGCGGTTCCTCCGCCAAACACGAATGCGCCGCTTGATGTTGCGGTAATGGGGGCTTGAACGCCGCAATTTGAATCGGTCGGAAAACAGCTTGGATTCAGCGTTTCTCCGGGCTGATACATAACGGCAAAGGCGGGAGACGCATTACCCGCAAAAACATATGCAAGAATCAAAAAGATGCGGAGGGCCCTCTTCACCCTGTTAGAAATTTTACACTGCTTGTCCCGTAGCGAACTGGTATGGGACAGACCTCCCGCCTGCTTCGAATTACGAAGTAAGTCGGGCAGGTCGCTATTTCTTACGGGGTGGGCCCCAGTAGTAGAGCAAGAGCTCGCTACGGGGCAAGTATAATTTTTTTCACCCCCGCACCTATCCCCCCCAGCAACGAAAGCGCCGCCACGAATAAGAGAGGCCATTCTGTTGTAGAGGCGCGGCGGTGATAATTTATAAAATAGGTGTAGGGGTGAAAAAAAGAAGCTCATAGATTCTACGAGCTTCGGGAGCTTCTGCGAGGATATTATGATGAAATAATGTTTACTATATGATAGGCCTCCGGCGGGACATCGCTTCTTATAAAATAACTCTTGACCGGAAGTTTTCTGCCATCGCGCAATAAAAAAGCGTTATTTTCTATCTGATAAGGTTTCAAACCCTCCGTTGATTTCGTTTCTCGCGGAATCGGCGCGTCCCGAAACAGCGCCTGCCCGCCGACCTGTCCGCCAAAACCTTGGTGTCGGCGGAAGCTTTCGCGAAGGCGGGGACACAATTCATCAATGGACATTTTAAGAAGCGTTTCTCTCGGATAAGCCAGCACATATTCCGCGGTTCTGCAGGCATCATATACCCGTCCGTCATCGTATATGGTCAAAACAAAAGAAACCGGAGCCCCCGGAGACACCTCCCTGCCCGCCGACTTGTCCGCCGAAGCCCTGACAGAGGTGGAAGTATTAGTGAAAGAGGGATCCCTGAATAACTTCAAAGTACCGCATCGCTTGCATTTAACCTCAACAACGGAAAGCAAAAGCAGTCCCCTAAACAAAAGTTTGCCGCACGCGCATCGGTATTCAGTTAATGGATGCTGATCCATCGTCAATGATGATAAAATACGGGCGATAAATCCCTCGCCTTTTTGGCATAGGCGAACATGCCGTATCTTTTGCTTTTGTTGCTATACATTTTTGCATGAACGAACATCTGGAGTATAAAAGGTGATGAATAAAACTTTTCTAAAGTCACGATTTTGTTCGAGCGTAAGCGAGATTACAAAATCGAGGATCCAGCACATATGTTATCCTTGCATTACATCGCGCAGTGCGTGCGCCGAATAGGTGCATCCCTCGGCGTTGCGCCCATAAACGGGATGAGGCTATTCGCCTCTCGCGCTTCGCAGGATAGCGCAAACATAAAATATGCTGAATGCTCACTGTTGCTACCAAATTTTCTTCGCCTAATGGCTCTAAAATTTTGACAATATTGGCAAATAAAAACCCAAAACCTTTTCGGTTTTGGGCTTCGAGAGCCTCGCTTTTCAGACTACGGATTATTATATCATACATTCCTATGCGCGCGCAAAAAGATATCCACCCCACCCGCGTAAATCCCAATGTTTCAAATGGTTTTGCCCAAAAGGATTTCAGGACAAATGATTCTGACCATCAATTAAAGGCGACTGACACCTATTTTTCAATTTTTCCTCTAACTCTTTGATGCGTTCCTTAAGCTCTACCATCTTAAGTTCTCGCCCGATCATATTCGTATTCATAATCTCTATATTGTGTATTTTTTCGAGCGCCTCTTCTTCAAGTTTTTTTCTGTCGGTTATAATAAAACGAATCGCAATATAACCCGAAATCTTATTATCTTCAGTAAAAATTGGCGCGATATTCGCATCCACCCAATAGAATGAGCCGTCCTTCGCTTTATTATTTATTTCTCCGCGCCACACTTTGCCATTAGATATGGTTTTCCAAAGATCAACAAACATTTCGTTGGGCTGGCGCCCGGACTTAAGAATTCGGTGATTCTGACCAATAAGCTCATCAATTGAATACTTTGAGATCTCTGCAAATTTATGATTAGCGTAGGTAATGTCACCTTTGACATCGGTTATTGACACAAGAACATTCTGATCAAGAGCATTAAGAATGGCTTTGTACTCCTCCCCCCCCCCGCTTCTATTGAACTCCATAGTGTTTTGTTATTGTCTTTGCTCATACCCTGCAAATTCTTCGGCGCGAATGTGTACATCCAGTATACCACGCTCTGCGAGAGTGTGTCTAATTATTAAAAACAAGAAATGTGGACAGCGATGGCAGGTAGAGACGGTCAATGCTATTTCAACGGCAAAATATTGTCCCTGTCCCGATTATCCGATTATCGCGATTATTAAAAAATCACATTTTGAAAATCAAAATTTAAACGCTCGCAAAACCGTCCTTCCCGATAATAATATGGTCAACGAGTTCAATACCGATAATCGCGCCCGCTTCTTTGATCTGTTTGGTAATCCGCGCGTCATCCGCGCTTGGTTTTAAGACCCCCGACGGATGGTTATGTACCAAAATAACCGCAACGGCGGAGCACATAAGAGCAGGGCGAAACACTTCGCGCGGATGAATCACATTCGCGTCCACCGTGCCGATGGAAATAATCTCATCGTGAATAAGCTGATAATGGGCATTGAGATATAGACCGCGCAGGTGCTCTTTGGTGAGCGCGCGCATATCGGCAACATATTCAAAAACTTCTTTGGCTGTGCGAATCACTACCGCGCCATTGCGGCTTCGTTCAAAAAATCGGCGGCCAAGCTCCCCCACCGCGACAATTTGCATTGCCTTAGTAAGCGGAATCTTGAGATCATCCGAAAGCTTTTTAGCATCGGTATTTACAAAAACACTCCGCTCGCCATACTCACATGCAATGCGCTCGGTCATCGCAAGCACACCCTCCTTGCGCGTGCCTTTTTCCAAGACAATCGCAAGAAGCTCTTTGGGCGTAAGCGCTCCGGGACCCAAGGCAAGCAATTTCTCCCGCGGCTTATCCTCATCGGGAAGATCCCGGATGGTAAACACATAGCTTTTGCCTGCCTGTGCGTTATCACCTGCTTGCGCGCCACGCGCAGGCAAGCGCGCAGACAGACCCGGATTAGCAATAATGGGCGGTTTGTTTTTAATAACGTAGATCATATCACTATGATAGCAAAATTTTCATAAATTGAAACCCTCCGGACTCTAAGCAATCTGATTATTTTTTTTTAAATACTCTTTGTTAAAAATGCGAGCAGTAGAAAGAGCATGAAAGACAAGGAGATGACGATCCCCTGTGGACAACTAGTACTTTCATGCTTTCGATTTACTTTCTATAATATCACTATGATAACGAAAAGGCAAAAACAAGTCCTCGATTTTATAACCGATTATCAAGGGCGGAAAGGATATGCCCCCACACTTCACGAGATACGCAAGAAATTAAAACTCTCGTCAGTTTCAACGGCTCATTTTCATGTTTCTAAACTTCGCGATTTAGGACTTTTATCAAAAGAGGAAAACAAACCGCGTTCTATTGAAGCATTGGGCCGCGAAACAATGGTAAAAATTCCTCTTTTGGGCGCTATTGCCGCCGGCCAACCGATAGAGGCGATTCAAAACAAAGAAATGATCGCTATACCCAAAAGTAAGATTCCTTCCTTGTCAGAAGTTTATGCTCTCCGTGTTGTCGCTGTCTCTT
>CAZRNH010000067.1:3566-4312 GCA_964601445.1 uncultured Candidatus Saccharibacteria bacterium | reverse complement strand
TATAGAAATAAAAAATCTATCGCTCACTTATGATGCGGGCACGCCGCAGGAAACAAAGGCGCTCAAAAACATACATCTGACCGTGCGGGAAGGCGAGTATGTGGTATTATTTGGGCCTTCAGGATGCGGCAAGTCAACGCTTTTGTATTGTATTTCCGGACTGCTTCACCCGACCGCGGGCAGTATATTTATTTCAGGAAAAGACATCACCGCGCTTTCTTCCGGTCAAATGGCCAACTTTCACCGCCGGCAGATGGGTATCGTGTTTCAAGCATATAACCTTATTAGCACGCTTTCTATTTTAGACAATGTCGCGCTCCCGCAGACATTCCGCGGGGCGGATATGCGGCGGCGCGGGCGGGCGGCGAAAAAACAGCTTGAACGATTCGGACTTTCATACGCCGCGGATCGTTTTCCTCAAGAGCTTTCCGGCGGCCAGCAACAGAGAGTGGCGATGGCGCGCGCGTTGGTGAATGATCCGCCGCTTATTTTAGGAGACGGACCGGTGGTGAATTTGGATTCGGCGGCGGCGCTTGAAGTGATGGGTCTTTTTTCAGAAATGAACGGGAAAGATAAAAAGACGGTGGTGATGGTAACGCATAACGCGGCGCATTTTGCTTTCGCCGACCGCGTGCTGTTTATGAAAGACGGGCAAATCATCAAGGAGGAAGTGAATGCGCGCAAAGAAAAAAATATCGGCGTATCCGCCGTTTCTGCGGTTGAAAATAAAGAGGCGGCAGGAAGAA
>CAZRNH010000067.1:0-3555 GCA_964601445.1 uncultured Candidatus Saccharibacteria bacterium | reverse complement strand
CGCGTTTTCTGCGGCGGTGTTGTACGCGACGGAAATATACTTAAAAGAAAAAATGGAGAAACTTATCGCGGGAGTCGTGCGGGGAACCGTTTCATTGGAACAATGCGTTCATTCGTTAACGGAGCCCCTGCGCGACGGCGGGTTCGGTTTTGAAAAAGAACGGGCGCATGCGCTTGGGCGGCGGCTTGAGACGGTGCTTTTTGAGAGCCGTCTTTTACGCGGAAAAACGGAAGCGCAATTGCGGCGCGCGGCGTTAGGAATGGAAATAGGGGAATTGCGCAAATATGCGCTTGCGGGATATGAAAAATCGCTTGCGTTTTTGCAGATTAAACAGCTTGAAGAGGCGATAGAAGATTTAGTGCGGGGGATTATTAATGAAGAAAGTTTTTTGCGGGTATGCGCGCTCCCTGAAGCGCTTGACGGAATAGGACTTTCCGAAGGCGATGCGTTTCGTTTTTTGTTTAAATTGAATTTAGTGCTGAAATTAAGATGATAATAAAGGATTGGAAAAAAGAATTGCGGGATTACATTGAGCGCGTGCTTTCGCTTGGATTTTCGGAAAGTCAAATTCAAGCCGCGCTTAAAAAAGCCGGCTGGAAAGAGGAATATGTCGCGGACGGGTTTCGCGATGTATTTTTTTTGCGCGATATGCGCGTTACGCATAATACTGTCCGCACCATGCGCGCCGACCATGCGGCGGCGATATCAAAAAAGAAAATATCCCGAAGTCGGACTTCGGGATATTACCGAAGTCCGACTTCGGAAACTAATGTATTACTATTGTCATCTCCGAAAAATGCTTTATCTGCGCGGATTTTGCTTTCTTTGCCCGCAACAAAGCGGTCTGCCGCACTTTTTCTTCCCGCGCCGTCGCTTTCGTTCCGTATTTTAAAATGGATCATTCGCCGCGTTGAACATGTATTTGACGCGCTTGAACGGTTTTTCCGCATAGTGGTAAGGATGGTATTATTTCCCGTCGCGATAATAACCATATTAATAAAAATCTTCAGAAGTCGGACTTCTGAAGATTTCCGAAGTCCGACTTCGGAAACTTTTGCGGAGGAAAAAGAGAGTCCGCTACCTGAACATGTGCGCGGACGGGATGTTCTGCGGCTTGCAGGGCGCGTGTTTCGCGCGCGCCGCCTGCGGACTTTTTTAACTATGCTTGGCATGAGCGTGGGCATCGGGACTATTTTGTTTTTAGTGTCGCTTGGTTACGGACTTGAACGCATTTTGTTTGAACGGATTACCAATGCGGACGCTTTATTGACGCTTGACGCGTTCGCGCCGTCCGATAATACGGTTATACAGATAAATGAGGGACTTATTAATGAAATCGGACGCGCTCCGTTTGTGGAGAAAACAAGCGCGCTTGCGCTGGTCAGCGGTGAAATAGTCAGAGAAGGGTATGCCGTCGCCGGTTCGTTATATGCCGCGGATCCAGATTATTTGCAATTATCAGGCATTACTGCGGAAGCGGGAGTTCTTGATGTTACTGCGGATTCGGGAGTAGTTATTTCTTCTGCCGCCGCGAATTTACTCGGCTTTAGTTCTCTTGAAAAAGCGGTTGGCGCGCAAGTGCGGTTTGTTGTTTCACTGCCTTCCGCCGAAGAGGGAAAAGAAGAGAAAACTTTTTGGTTAGATTCATCTTATACCGTGCGCGGCATTATTGAAGACAAATTTTCAGTATTTGCTTATTTGCCTCTTTCCGCGCTGACCGGGCGCGGCGCGCTTTCGTATTCTCAATTGAAAATAAAAGTTGACGCGGCAGAACATCTTGACGCGGTGCGCGAGAAAACGCTTTCTTTCGGGTTGCTTGTTTCGGCGTTATCCGAAACGGTTGACCAGGCGGAAAAAATATTTACCGTCGCGAAAATAGCGCTTGCGTTGTTCGGCGTGATTACGCTTGTGGTTTCCGCCATCGGTATGTTTAATACCATGACTATTGCTTTACTTGAACGAACGCAGGAGGTGGGTATTATGAAAGCGATAGGCGCGTCTAATTTTGACATTTGGAAGCTTTTTCTCGCCGAGGCGATGATTATGGGGCTTATCGGCGGCATGGGCGGTATTGTGATAGGATACATCGGCGCGCAGGCGTTCAACTGGGGTATTAACGCGCTTGCGTCCGCATTCGGCGGTCAGTCATTAAATCTCTTTCAGACCCCTTTGTGGTTTTTATTTACTATCATCGCGTTTTCCGCCGCGGTAGGAGTTATAACAGGCCTATGGCCCGCTTACCGTGCGTCCAAACTAAGTCCTATAGACGCATTGAAAAATAAGTAATTCTCCCGACGAAGAATCCTCCCGAAGTCCGACTTCGGTAATTACCGAAGTCGGACTTCGGGAGGATTTGCTTTTTTATAGTATTAGTGTCATAGTGCGGTTCTATGACTATACTGCAAAAGAAGGAAGAAAATACAACGAATAGTTTTTACGGTTTGGGTATTGCTCCGGCGATTTTAGAAATTCTTGCCAAGTTGAATTTTAAGTCACCCACGCCGATTCAGGCGCAGGCGATTCCTTTCGCGATTCAGGGGAAAGATGTGGTGGGTATCGCGCAGACAGGCACGGGGAAAACTCTTGCGTTCGGTATTCCCGTTATCCAGCATCTTGCGCGCGTGAAAGGGCAAGGGCTTATCGTGCTTCCTACCCGCGAGCTTGCTTTGCAGGTGGATGAATCATTGAGAAAAATAGGCATCACGCTCGGACTGCGCACTGCCGTGCTTATCGGCGGTGCGGGCATGTGGCCTCAAAAACAAGCGCTTGCGCGCAAGCCGCATATCATTATCGCGACTCCGGGGCGGCTTATAGACCACATAGAACAGAAAACCGCGCGGCTTAATACAACTTCCATTTTAGTGCTTGACGAGGCGGACAGGATGTTAGATATGGGTTTTTTGCCGCAGATTCAGCGGATTTTTAGCGCGCTTCCCAAGGAAAGACAGACGATGCTTTTTTCCGCGACTATGCCGCCTGAAATAATGAAGATGGCAGGCGCGTATATGAAGCTTCCTACGCGCGTTGAGGTGGCGCCGGCGGGGACTATGACGGATCGTGTTACTCATGAACTTTTCATTGTTTCACGGGACCAAAAGCAAAATTTACTTTTAAAATTACTTGAAACATATCAAGGCCCGACATTGGTATTCACGCGCACGAAACACGGCGCGCAGAAAATCGCGCAGTTTATCAGAGGATCCGGTGTCCGCAGTTCCGAGATTCATTCCAACCGATCGCTTTCCCAGCGCAGAGAGGCGCTTGACGGTTTTAAGTCCGGTAAGTACCGCGTACTGGTCGCGACCGATATCGCGTCGCGCGGCATTGATGTAACCGGTATTGAATTGGTGCTGAATTATGATTTGCCTTCAAGTTCTGATGATTATGTGCATCGCATAGGCCGTACTGCGCGCGCCGGCGCGGTCGGCCGCGCCATTACTTTTGCCATGCCGGACGAAGGCAGGGAAGTGCGCGCGATAGAGCGGCTTATTCGCAAGGATTTGCCGCTTGCGAAACATCCCGCGCTCGCGCATATGTCTTTCTCTGAATTTTCCC
>CAZRNH010000066.1:0-4375 GCA_964601445.1 uncultured Candidatus Saccharibacteria bacterium | reverse complement strand
TCGTTATGCCGCTTGCAATCTTTCGCCTCCTGTCTTCAAGAAATGCAAAAATCGGCTTGTATCCGACCTTGTACAAAACAAAAAACAGTATCGCGAAATTCACGAATTGTGCGAGCAGTATTCTATAATCTATGCCAAACGCCTGCAGAAGTTTCATAAATGCGCCAAACTGTTTTTAACCGAATAAAATGATCAATGCGATAACTAAGGCGTAGATGCCGGTTGATTCGGTAATCGCCATGGCGACAAACATGACCGGGGTGATCTTACTGCTTGCTTCGGGGTTGCGCCCGATCGCTTCCATCGCCTTTGCCGCGATGATGCCTTCCCCGATCGCGGGACCAATTGCGCCCAACCCAATCGCCAAACCCGCCGCTATCGCCTTCAATGCTTCTGTTTCCATATTTTTCCTGTAGACCTACTGATTAAAAATTTTCGCTGCGAAAATTTTTAATCAGTAGGTCTTATTATTAATTATTAATGTATGACTACATTGACGCCTGTTCCACAAGTTCATCCGCTTCTATTTCCGAAGCTAATGTTATGAATACCAGAGTCAATGTAGAAAATACGAACGCTTGGACGACTGCCGTAAGCACTCCTAAAAACATAAAAGGAAGAGGAGCAATAAATGGAAAAAGAGAAAGCATAACCATGCCGAGCACTTCGCCGGCAAAGATATTGCCGAACAGACGAAACGACAAAGAAAGAATCTTTGCCAGTTCGCCGACAATATCCATAATTCCGAGAAAAAATTTCAGCGGACTTTGGAAATTCAGAAATTTGCCTAAATATCCAAAAGGACCATGCATCATAATCGCCACTATTTGAACAGTCAGAACTGAAATCATCGTCAAAACGAGCACCATCCCGTAGTCGGCCAGCGCCGCCCTGAAGATCGGCACCCCCGCGCCTTCCTTATATAAGATTGCCGCCGACTGTCCCGGAATGAAAGTGAACATATTTGCGGCAAGGATGAAAAGAAACATCGTGCAAAACAACGGGAGAACCTTTTTTGCCTTCTCTTCGCTCCCAATAACCGATCTAACGAATGAAAAACTCTCCTCAAGCACGATTTCCGCGCAGTTTTGCAGTGTTCCCGGGATTATTTTTAAAGAAAAGCGTATCATGGAGGTGATGCCGATTAAAAACGCGCTGATAAACAGCGACCATAACAAAGAATTGGTCATGGGAAAGGATCCTATGTAAAACAGTATGTTTGGAGCTATAAAGATATCTAATTGCATAATCGTTTAGTTTTTACGCGGCATGGACTCCCCGCTCATTTTTTTAAGCAATGCTCGTATTTTAAAAAATTGCAGAACACTGGTGACAATAAAGGCGATTCCAACCCCGACAAACAAAAAGGTTTTTCCACCGTTTAAATACTTGCTTAAATAATACCCTGCGCCGCCAAAAATAATCAGCGGTCCTACAATAGAAGCGGTGGAGTAAGCCGTTATTGATACGGCAAGTTTTCTTATGTCGCTTGGAACAGCCATTGCATGCGTCGTTAATAAAAACAATTACATCAATATCAAGATTCCAATATACACTGGGATTTCAAAAGATGCAAGATTCCGATTTAGCTCATAAAAAAGGTTACCCAACCGTCATCGGTTAGCTCATAATGGTGTTACCGTAATCGCATATGAAATAGACACACCCTAAAAAACAGCTCTTTTGAAAAGAGCTTTTTTTTAGGGTGCCCCTACGGGGAATTGAACCCCGGTTTCGCGGATGAGAACCGCGTGTCCTAGGCCACTAGACGATGGGGGCAAAAGAAAAATAAAAGTGCAAAACTCAAAATGCAAAACTGATACGCGCCTTCGGCGCGGATTTTAAGAGGGATTCTTTTTACTTTGTCTTTTGCGATTTGATTTTTGCATTTTTAATTTTTTAACCATATTGGTTCCTGCCTCACGAGCAATTCCTGCGCGCGTTCGGGATGCGCCATGATTTCTTTGACCGCTTTTTCCATGCGCATCCCCTGCGAGCCCTTCACTAACACGGTATCTCCCTCGCTGATAATGCGGGCAAGCGCCGCGCCCGCTGATTCCGATGTCTCGTACGAAAAAAGATTCACTCCCTCCTTAAAACCGTGTGCCAACGCCTCATCGGCGGCAAAACGCATCCGCGCGCCGACCGTAAGCAGTATATCACATGAAGAGGCGGCTTTTCTTCCTATGGCCCGATGCGCCGATTCAGAGTACGCGCCAAGCTCAAGCATGTCCGCCAACGCGGCGATTTTCCTTCCCGAAGAAAGCGCGGCAAGCGCAGAAAGCGCGGCTTCTGCGGAAGCGGGCGAAGCGTTATAAGTGTCGTCCAAAATAATACTTCCCCGCATTCCGTCAATCAGCATGAGCCGTCCTTTGGGCGGCGCATAACCCGCGGCAAGAGCTGAAGAAATTTCCACCAGATGCATGCCTAATGCGGTCCCCACGGCGCATGCCGCCCCCGCGATATACGCGCCGCTCTGCAGATGAAACGCGCCGTCAATTCTAAACGGCACCATATTTCCTTTATATTCAATTTTTACTCCCGTGCCAAGCGGCGTTTTTCGCCCGTTACTTTCCGTGAAGCGATATTCGGGCTGTTGTATTTTGATAATGGCCTCATCGGAAAAACCGTACGAGAATGCGGGCGCTTTCGCTTTTGTTCTTATCTCCGCCCATGCGGGAACATCGGCATTGAACACTACCTTCCCGCGCGCGGAAACCGCCCATGCGAGTTTTAATTTTTCATGCACCAATGCTTCCCTGCTGATGAAATTTTCAATATGCACCGGCACATCGCCCACTGAAGTAAACACCGCGATATCCGGTGAAACTATGGAAAGAAGATACTCCATATCGCCCGGCTTGTCCACTCCCATTTCAAGCACGAGTATTTCCGGGTATCGGCAATACAAAAGCCGTGCGCACGCGGCACAAAGCGCGCACGCCCATCGCGCTGGATTTTTTCCCGCGGATTGGATACCCAATATCGTCAACGGAACGCCAAACTCATTATTGAAACTTTTTTCCCCTTTGCGGGCTTGATACACCGCGCTTACCACCGCATACACCGCTTCTTTCACGCTTGTTTTCCCGACATTACCGGTAATGCCTATTATCTTTGGTTTGTATCGCCAAATGGTAAGACGAGCAAGAATTGCAAGCGTATATTTCAATATATTTTTCATTGTTATGCGCGTTATTGAATCAAGAATGAAAGCGAATTATGAATGAATTAAAATGCGCGCCGAAGGCGCTCCGAAATTTTGCGCTTTGATTTTTGCGTTGTGCGTTTTCATTGTTATTTTCCATTTTGATATTTTATTTTTGCATTATGATATGCCTCACTCATGCTTCAAAGATCCGGCGGCACCTCATAATAAGTAAGAAGATACGACATGATTTTTGAAAATGCGGGCGCGAGCGATTGCGAAGCGAATTTTACTCCTTGCGGCTTGTCTATTTTTATCAACACCGCAAACCGCGGCTGATACGCGGGCGCATAACCGACAAAAGAATGAATGGTGTCTTCCGAATATCCTCGTTTATTTTCACTGGGAATCTGCGCGGTCCCCGTCTTCCCCGCAATGAGATATCCGCGCACCTTCGCCTTATCATATCCGTTTTCCACAGTCGCCACAAGCATTTTTGTAAGCATTCTTGATGTCTCTTGAGAAATGACCTGCCGGACGGGAGCACGCCGCCGTTTGCTATGGCGGAAATGGCATTTATCATTTGCAGAGGAGTCACGGAAATCCCTTGCCCGAAAGACGCATTAGCGAACTCCAAATCCTTATCTTTTTTTATATTGTTTATATTTCCCGTCGCTTCTCCTTGAACATCCACTCCTGTTTTTGCCCCAAATCCGAATCGTTCTATATAATCGCGAAACACAGGTTTAAGCATTTGCTGTTCCGCAAAAATGACGCCGGTATTAAGCGATTTCTCGAGCACTTCGGTCATGGTCGGCTGACCGTGTCCCTTACCGTCAAAATTGTTAATGATATAACCGGAAATCGCCACCTGCCCCGCCGTGTCATCGTACACGGTTTCCGGCGTTATCTTTTTCTCATTGAGCGCCGCGGCCATCGTGACCGGCTTAAATACCGACCCAAGCTCAAACTGGCCCGATACGGCGGAATTGGCGAATACGGATATGTCTTTTGTTTTTGCGTATTCATTCGGATTGAATGCGGGATAATTCGCCATGCCTAAAATCCTTCCCGTTGATGGCTCCATAACCAGCGCGGAACCTTCGCTTGCGCTCCAACGCTTTATCGTTTCCTCCAATGCCTCTGCTAAAACAAACTGCACATGCGGGTCCACGGAAAGCACTAATTTTTCTATGTCTCCCCTTTCACCTTCAATATCTTTTTCAT
>CAZRNH010000065.1:1040-4404 GCA_964601445.1 uncultured Candidatus Saccharibacteria bacterium | reverse complement strand
GAGGGAATAAGAAAGAGCCAGCTTGCCAGCACCACGGGAAAACTGCCGTACCCGCCTTTGGAAAAAACCGCGTCGGGCATACGCCAAAAAAGGATCCACACCGCCTGCAGAACGGCAAAAGGAAACTTTACCGCATCCGCTATAGTGCGCGCGCTCGCATATCGCCGTAATTTGCTTGAAAAAATATAAGTTCTCTCAATTCCTTCGCGCTGAAACATTTCCTCGGAAATACGGTCAAATTTCGGTCCTACATATAAAAAACGGACATCTTCAATGCCTCGCTCCCGCGCGATTATTTTTAACTTTTTTGCGACAGACACTAAAGGAATAATATGCCCCCCCGTGCCGCCGCCGGTTAGAATGATAAGCATAAATTAGCTTCGTTAGCTTCGTTAGCTTCGTTAACTTTTAGAATCATATCTGTAAGCTAATGAAGCTATAAGCTATACGCTTGCTTTCTGTATATTATACACCATCCCGCACGCCGTCAATAAAACCGCCAGCGAAGTTCCTCCGTAACTCATAAAAGGCAAGGGAACGCCTGTGAGCGGAAGCATGCCTGAAATCGCTCCGATATTTATGAATGCCTGAATCAACACCCACGAAGTAACGCCCGCGGCAAGCAAACTGCCGAACGAATCAGAGGCATTTTTTGCGACAGAAAACCCCTGCCATCCGAACCATATAAACAACCCTGTAACGGCCGCAACTCCAGCGAACCCAAGCTCCTCGGCGATAATCGCGAAAATGGAATCTCCCATCGGTTCAGGCAAATAGCCGCTCAATTTGCGCTGTGACTGGCCGAAACCTATCCCCCATGCGCCGCCCGCGTCTATCGCGGCCCTTGCTTTATATATCTGATACCCCGATCCCTGCACATCACTGTGCGGGTTAAGAAAAACGGCGATACGGTCCAATTCGTAACCAAAACCGTATATAAAAATAAAAAGCGCGCACAAACCGCATAACATCACGATCACAAGATGCGCGATGCGCGCGCCTGCGGCAAAATAAAGCGAGAGCGCCGTCAGTGAAATGATTCCGAGCGTGCCAAGGTCTGGTTGCCACGCCAAAAGAGCCGACACCGCGCCCATAACGGCGAGAAAAGGGATAAACGCCTGTGCCGATTGAAGCGTTTTTTCCCGCCGCCCCGCGAATAACGCCGAAAGATAAATAACGGAAGCAAGTTTAAGAAGTTCCGAGGGCTGGAAAGAAAAAAACCCGAGCGAAAGCCAGCGCGTGGCGCCATTTTTCATCACGCCAAGAGAAGGCGCGAAAAGCATGGCGAGCAATACGGTACAGACGCATAAAAGGGGCAGGGCGAAATGCCTTAGTTTTTTATAGGGGAAAAAGCTTGCCGCGAAAAATAAAAAAACTCCGGGAATGACGCCATTCAATAATTGCCGCCGAAGATAAAAATAACTGTCTCCCGCATGCTGAAAAGCCAATACGGCCGATGCGGTGGAAAGCATGGCAAGTCCGAACAGCGCCAGCGCGAATACGGAAAGTAAAAAAAAATTATATCTCTGTGGCATGCTTTATAAATCAACGAATCATAGAATCATTTGTAAGAATGAACAGCGTTGTATACAAAAATAACCATTTAAGCGGGAGGGCATTCCCTCAAGGTTTCCCCTCTGAAGAACCGTATGTCGCTTTGCTCCAGCGGCAAAGCGCATACTTGGCTCTCGTTCCGATGAGTCGCCCATGGCGACACCAAGCTCATCGGAACTGCGAGACATTCTTCAGAGGGGAAACCTTGGGGGAATGCGGTGTACACAACGCTGTTTATTCTTACAAATCATAGAATCAATGAAACAAAAATTGATTCTATGATTTATTGATTCTTTGTTTTTATGATTCTATGATGCGCGTAATATTTTCCCCGGAAAATTATTCATAAATGCCGATTTAAAATATACCGGCACGCCATTGATAAGGGTGGCATGCACGCCTTTGCTGTAATGGCAAGGATCTTGAAAAGACCCTGCGTCCGCGAGAGTATGCGGATTGTATACCGTACAGTCGGCATAATACCCCTCTTTTATCAGTCCTCGTTTCGCGATGCCGAAACGGGCGGCGGGCATGCCGCTTGCTTTTGCGACCGCCTCCTCCCAAGAAAGCAGATGCTGATCCCGCGCATACTTTTTAAAAAATCGCGCAAACGCGCCGAATGAGCGCGGATGAGGAAGGTCGGCCAGCTTGCGCGCGGCGTCCGCGGAATATCCCGCGCCCGAAGTCGCGACAAATGAAAGCGGGTGCGCAAGCCCCATTTGCACATTCATTTCGTCAAGCATATGCGCAAACACGATAACGCGCGCGCGAGAACCAAGAAGAAGCTGAACTATCGCATCCTCGCCGGAGATATTCATATTCTCCGCAACTTGGGCGACGGTTTTGCCTATAAAGACCGCGTCTGGCGCGCGGGAGGCGATGGTCATTTTGTCGTATGCGCATCCTTGCTCGCGAAGGTCTTTTATTACTTGATTTTTATAAAATGGATTTTTCAGCCGCCCCAGCATCATATCCGGCCCGCCCACGGTTATCCACGCGGGAAGCAGAAGATACAGCGCAAAAGCGCTTGACGCGTAGGGAAACATATCAAATGAAACGGAAAGGCCGTTTGCCCGCGCGCTTTCCATAAGCAAAATCGCTCTGCGGAAATTCGGCCATGAACGCCTCCCGTTTACTTTCAAATGCGAGACATGCAATTTCACGTCGTATTGTCGGGCATATGCAAGTACGGCGGAAAGCGAATCAAGAAATTGGCTTGACTCGTCGCGCAGATGAACCGTCACTATTTTATCGTACTTCTTCGCTATGGCAAAAACACTTTCCAGATGAGCGGCAAAATGCTTGTCTTGATATAAATAAGCAAGCCCTATGGAAAGCCCGAAAGATCCCTCTTGCAGGGACTGCTCCAATAAAAATGAAGCGATTTCGTTTTCCTGGCTTGTGGGCTGGCGGTACTCCCCTTTCAACACGCCTTTTATGAGCGTATTGTATCCCGTCAACGAGCCGAAATTCACCGAGAACTTTTTCTCTTCCAATCGCGCCAAATACTCCGACATTCTCAACCAGTCAATGTTTATCTGCGAGGGATTGGTCCATTGATCCGTAGAATCAATAACACTGCCAGACACCAGCGGCGCAAGCGAATACCCGCAATTGCCGCCGATGATGGTAGTTACTCCCTGCGAGATAATGCTCTCCTGTTTTGGCGAATGAAAAAGCGTGAGATAGGTGTCCGAATGGCTCAATACATCAATGAAGCCGGGCGCGACATGCAAACCCTCCGCATCTATTTTCATTTTTGCCGGCGTATTTCCCAAAAAACCTATGCGCACGATGGTATCTCCCGCAA
>CAZRNH010000065.1:0-1030 GCA_964601445.1 uncultured Candidatus Saccharibacteria bacterium | reverse complement strand
GGCGCGCGCCGCTCCCGTCAACCACCGTACCGTTTTTTATAATAAGGTCATACATAAAAATAAAATTCAAAAGTCAAATCTCAAAAATCAAAATTTTGGTAGCCCGCCAAAGGCGGACTGATTTTACATTGTCTCCCTGCGGGAGATCTTTATGATCATTTTAATTTTTAATTTCTGATTTCGCAACCGGCATTCGTTACATACTCCGCTCAAGCACGAACAATGCAATTCCCAAGAAAGCCGCGATAGCGGAAATAATCCAGAAACGCATAGTGACTTTTGTTTCGGGCCAGCCGATGGCTTCAAAATGATGGTGAATCGGCGTAGAAAGGAAAATCTTTTTCCCGCGCAGTTTCTTTGACGCCACCTGTACCAGCACCGATGCCGATTCCACCACGAGCACGAAACCGAACAACGGGAGAAAAAATATGGTGTTAGTGAGCAAAGCGATGACGCCCAGCGTCACGCCAAGCGACATTGCGCCGGTGTCGCCCATGAAAAAACGGGCGGGATGAATATTAAACCATAAAAACGCGAGCAAAGCGCCCACTATCACCGAACACAATACCGCGAGCTCCGCTTTTCCTTGCAGAGCCGCCACAAAAATATATGAGGCAAAAGCGATGGCAAGCACGCCGCCCGCAAGTCCGTCCAGACCGTCCGTTTCGTTCACCGAAAACGCGGTTGCGACAATAATAAACATAAAAAGCGGAATATACCATCCGCCTATCTGCGCATTTCCCCAAAATGGCACCGCGATGGAATCCCATTCAAGTTTGAAAAAAAACCACCACGCGCCGGCGGCCGCGATGCCCGCATACAGCATTATCTTGTGCCCCATGCCAAGCCCGCCGCCGTTTTTCCCTCTTTTCATAATACCAAGCACATCATCGGCAAAACCGACGAGCGCGGAAAAAACCAGCATTCCTAAAGGAAGATAAGTTTGCTCCCGCGTAAGAAAATTCAATCGCGTGAATATGCTTTCCGGCGCCAACACGGCAAGCGCGAAGAAACCAAGCGCGATAAAAAG
>CAZRNH010000064.1:0-4410 GCA_964601445.1 uncultured Candidatus Saccharibacteria bacterium | reverse complement strand
GCACCGCAGTTTTGCACTTTGATTTTTGCACTTTTATTTTAAGCGAAGCGATTATGATTAAATCCACATGTAAAATTTGCAGGCGGCTTGCGGTATCGGTATGCGGCAAAGTAAATTGCGCGATGAAAAAGCGCCCCGTTCCTCCCGGAATGCACGGGAAAAAATTCAAAAGAAATGTGTCTGAATTCGCGTTACAACTTGCCGAAAAGCAGAAAATAAAATATACCTACGGCATTCGCGAAAAACAATTCAGAAAATATTTTAATTCCGCCGCAAAAAGCAAAGGCATGACCGCAATGGTTCTCGCCCGTCTTCTTGAAACGCGGCTTGATAACGCGGTGTACCGGATAGGATTTGCAAGTTCCCGCAGTCAGGCGCATCAAATGGTCGGCCACGGCCATTTCACGGTGAACGGCAGAAGGGTTAATGTGCCTTCTTATACGGTAAAAGCGGGTGATGAGATAGCTCTTCGCGAAGGTTCCGTGTCAAAAAAGATTTTTCAGGAAGCGCGCGAATTTGTAAAGAAGAATGCCGTTCCCGCATGGTTTTCTCTTGATAAAGAAACCCTACGGGTGCGCGTGGCGCGCTTACCCGAAGGAGGCGAGATTGAACTTCCATTCAGGATGCAGTTGGTTACCGAATTTTATTCGCGATAAATAATTATTAATATCTATTTGCATTATGCCGATACCTTTGCCTAAAAAACCGCAGTGCATTGAAAAAAACGGTTTCAAAGCGGTCATTGAAGTGGAGAATCTTTATCCCGGATACGGAATGACGCTGGGGAATACTTTGCGCCGCGTGCTTTTATCATCACTTGAAGGAGCGGCGGTAACTTTGGTAAAAATAAAAGGGGTGGCGCATGAGTTTTCAACGATACCCGGCGTTATGGAAGATGTGGTGGAAATACTTTTAAACTTAAAACAGCTTCGCCTTCGCGTACATTCCGATGAACCGCAACACATATATATAAATGCCCGCGGCGAAGGCGATATTTCAGGGAGTAATGTGGAAGTCCCAAGCCAGGTGGAAGTGGTAAATCCCTCACTGCATATCGCGACGCTTACCGATAAAAAGTCGGTGTTTGAAATTGAAATGACCGTGGAAAAAGGATTCGGCTATGTGCCTGTTGAGGCGCAAAAAAGAGAAAAGCTTGAAGTTGGGGCGATTGCTTTGGACGCTATTTTTACTCCGGTGAAGAAAATAAGCTATCATGTGGAAAATATGCGCGTAGGCGAGCGGACTGATTTTGACAGAGTTCGTTTCATGATTGAAACAGACGGCACCATTGATCCTGAAGAAGCATTTTTGAAAGCCGCGAGTATTTTAGTGGAACAGTTCCATGCGCTTGCCGACATAAGCTCCGATGAAAAATTAAATCTTGTTATGGAGAAACAAGCGAAGGCGCCCTTACATAAAGAAGAAGACGGCGCGGCGCTTTTAGATGCGGGGATTTCTACGCGCGTGGCGGGCGTGCTTGCCGCCGCAGGCATTACTTCTTTGGAAGATATGGCGAATAAGACGGAAGAGGATGTCTTACAGATAGAAGGAATGGGCGCAAAAGGCGTTTCAGAAATAAAAAAAGCGCTGAAAAAGAAAAAAATGGCGTTGAAGAAAGAATAATATAAATTTAGCGAGGCGCATATGCGGCATCTAAAAAAATCAAGAAAATTCCATAGAGAGAGCGGACAGCGAAAAGCGCTTATGAAGTCCTTGGCGACCGCGCTTATTTCGCATAAGCGTATTGTAACCACAAATGCAAAGGCGAAAGAATTAAGACCCGCCATTGAAAAAATGGTTTCAAAAGCAAGAGTGAAAACGATACATGCGGTGCGGTTGGCGCGCAAAACGCTCGCCGGCGAAACGACCCGCAAGCTTTTTGACGAGATTGCTCCAAAGTATAAAGAAAGGAAAGGCGGTTATACGCGCATTACGAAATTAGGACAGCGAAAGTCGGACGGATCTCAAATGGCGCAAATTGAATTCGTATAAATTGAAAACGATGGAACGACATATTATATATAAAATTGACGCAAGCGAAAAGTCCCTCGGCAGAGTGGCATCCGAAGCCGCCGCGCTTCTGCGCGGGAAAGGAAGCCCTGATTTTGAGCGGCATAAAGACGGCGCTGATACTGTGCATGTGTTTAATGTGAATACGATTAAATTGACCGGCAATAAAATGGAACAGAAAACATATTATCGCCATTCCGGATACCCGGGCGGATTAAAAGAAACAAAGTTAAAAAAGATAATGGAGAAAGACCCGGGAGACGCTTTGAAAAGGGCGGTGTACGGCATGTTGCCGAAAAATAAGCTGCGCGCCCGCGCTATGCGGAGATTTTTCACACATCGTAAAGAAATTAAATAAATCAAGTATGACGGTAAAAAAAGCACACAAAATAGAAAAGGCGGAAAAAAAGGAAGTCCCTCCCAAGGAAGCGGAAATTGTTGCCGAAGAAAAAAAGGAGAAATCAAAAGATAGTAAGCCGGATCGTTATTTTGAGGGAATAGGAAGAAGAAAAACCTCGCATGCCCGCGTGCGTATTTATACGAAAGGAACGGGGATAGTGGTGAATAATAAGGAGTGCGCGAAGTATTTTCCTTCAGAGAGTTTACAGCGCATCGTAGACGCTCCTTTGCGTAAAATGAAAAGCGTTGAGCGGATGAAGGTTTCCGTGCGCGTAGCGGGCGGCGGATTGCATTCGCAGGCGGAGGCGGCGCGGCACGGCATTTCATTGGCGCTTGTTTCATTCAATCAAGATTTTCGAAAACGATTAAAGCGCGCCTTATATTTAAGACGCGACGCACGCATGAAAGAAACCAGAAAATACGGTCTTAAAAAAGCGAGAAAGGCCCCGCGATGGTCAAAACGATAATAAACTAAAAAACCTTCAGGATTATATTCTGAAGGTTTTTTAGTTTATTTTTTAGATTTTAATGAGAGTAATTTTTTTAAATGTCTCGCCGTCAAGGAAATAAATGAAATCATCAAAGGTATTGTAGATAATTTTTGCCGGTCTTTTTATGTCAGTAATATCATATATATTTCTTTTATCTCTTCCGTCCAGTTCAATAAGCTTAAGCTTTCCGTCCGCAGTAAAAAGAATGTGCTCATTATCGTAAGCAAACCATGCCATGGCGCTTATCGGTTTTGAAAAACGGGTGATGAGTTCCACGGTCCCCTGTGTTTTTTTCGGTTGCAGAAGAATATCTTTCAGGTAGTAGACATGCATCTCGTTTCTATTTCGCCACGCGAGCTTTTTATCGTCATCGGAGAAAACCGCATCGGCGATGTCGCCGGCGATGCGTTGCAATTCTCTTTTTTCGTCATTATACAGGAAAAGGGCGCGCGCGCTGTTGATAATCGCGATGAATCCTCCGCGCGACCTAAGTATTTTTGAGGAAAAGTCAATATGTTCTATGGGTGTTTGGTTGAGTTGTTCCGTTTTCCCGCTCACCATGTCTTTTTCATATACTATTGACGGCGCTTCGGTCGCATAGAGTATTTTCTCGCCGAATATTTCAAAGTTGCTTATATGGTCGGCGAGAATAATTTTTTCATTTTGCGAGCGCACATCTATCATATAAAGCGTATGACTGGAAGAGAGCGCGATGATTTTTTGTTCTCCCGCGGGGGAGTGGCGAATTTTAATAAACGGGTCGCTGTCGCTTTCTTGTATCTCCGCAATGGTTCCCAAAGGCACATTGCGGAGGTATTTCTTCACCTTGTTTTTCAAAAAGCTTTCAATAATAAGATAACCTTCGTTTTTTCCGAAGCGGGCTTTCCCCACTTTTTCTCCCGGCGCGGCGGTGAGAGGGACTATTTTAGGAGAGGATACATCAAGAATCGCGGCGCCATCGGTTTTTACATAGGCAATCACGGCGTGAGAATCGGAAAGAATGACATCGCTTACTTTTTCTTCAATAATTTCCGCCCGCGCATTGCGCGGCGCAAGAAAAATGTTGCGCGCTTCCGCGACCAATTGCGGCTCCACCGCCAATTTTTTATCCCATGAGGTAAATTCATCTTTTTCAATTTTTACCGCATATTCTCCCGGCGCCAAATGAGAGAGTAATTTTCCCTGGGAAAAAATAATATTGCTTGTAGTGGCGGCAAGTTTATTATTGATGAATATCCGCACTCCTTTCGGGCTTGTGCTTACAAAAATAGCACCCGTTTTTTTTAAGGAAAAATCCGCGAAATGAAATACATATCCCTGTGAATACAAAATAACCGCCGGCGCCGCGGCGAAAAAGACGAATAAAAAAATGTAAAAATATATTTTTCTTTTTGCGCGGGTCATAGGAGTGTGGGATTCAAACACAATCAATTAAGCGGAGCGAATTCGGGCACAATGCAAGGCGCAATTGAGGTCGGGCTTCCGCCCGCTGATTCTCAATTATCACCGG
>CAZRNH010000063.1:0-4436 GCA_964601445.1 uncultured Candidatus Saccharibacteria bacterium | reverse complement strand
GTTCCGGCCGTGTTGGCATTGGCACATCCACGCCCTCCGGCGCGCTTCATGTTTATAGCACATCCACCCCCGATGCATTAATAGTATCTACCAGCGGCAATGTTGGTATCGGAATCGCGAATCCAGCAGGAGCGTTGCACGTGGTTACCGCCGGAAATAATACAACCATATTAGACGGGTCGGGGATTCTCGCAAATAATGTGTTGCAGATGAGAAGAAACGGGGGTACCGCGGCGCAATTTGGTATTGCCGGCGGCGCCGGAAGTATCAGCGCGCTCGCCGGCGCCGTCAATGATGTGGTGTTGCAAGGAACCGCATTTGGCAACAACATGATTATCACGAACGATGTTGCGGGAAAAGATTTAATTTTTGGCGCTGCGGCGATAGAACGAATGAGGATAACAAGCGCCGGCAATGTGGGGATAGGGACGGGAACGCCAGGGACGAGGCTTGTGCTTGCAGGCGGTGTGTTTTCGCATACGCCGGACGCGCCGCAATTTATGAGCGGACTGGAGCTTTCAGCCGCGGTAAATAAAATTGCGGCTGTCGGAAGATATATGTACAGCGTCCATAATAATAGCGCCGGCGGAAACGAATTTAACATCATTGATATCTCTCGTCCGTCCGCTCCCGTAACGCTTGGCGGTCTAAACTACGCCACTGACGTAAGGACGGTGGCGATTTCGGGTAATTACGCCTACATTGGTTTGAGCGCAAATACGGGCGGCGCGGAATTTCGCATTATTGACATCTCCAATCCATCGGCCCCGGTGGAACTCGGCGGCACGGAACACGGAGATAATGTATATGCGATCGCCCTCTCCGGCCGCTATGCTTTTGTGGGGCATAATGCCGGAACGAATGAATTTGATGTGGTGGATATCGGGAACCCCGCAAGCCCGCAAATTGTCGCGGGCATTGATCTTGGCGGCACGGGAATGAGCGCGTACTCAATAAAAATCCAAGGCCGCTACGCGTATGTGGGAGGCGGGAACGCAACCGCTAATTTTTGGGTTATTGATATTTCAAATCCGCTTGCCCCGAGCATTGTCGCGTCCGTAGATCTGCAAGATACGGTCTTCGGCCTTGATATCAAAGGCCGTTACGCTTATGTTGGTTTCGGCGCTAACAGCGTGCGCGATTTTGGAATCATTGATATCAAGAATCCCGCTCTTCCATCGCTGGCGGGAGGTTTGGAAATTGACAATAACAATACCAACGAAGTTGTCGTGGCAGGCAAATACGCGTATGTAGCGCGGGACAGTACTCTGGGAAGCGGAGAACTTTTTGTGATTGATGTTTCCAATCCGGCGGCTCCGGTGATTATTGCTTCAACGGAAGTTAATCAGACGGTAAACGCGCTTGCGGTTTCAGAGAAATACGCATTTATCGGAAAAGTAACCAATAGTGGTACCGAGCTTGATGCATATAATCTTGCCGGTATGGATAGTCCGGCGGCGCATATTGGCGCGCTTGCGGTTGATGATTTATCATCGGCCGGAAACGCGTTTGTGGCGGGAGACCTTGCCGCGGGCAGTAGTCTGCGCGTCGGCTCGCGCGGCATTGCGACAGACGGGACGCTTGCGGTGAATGGAACTTCAACCTCGTTTTTTGCCGGCAATATCGGTATTGGCGTTACCGCCCCTTCTTACAGAATTGAATTGCCTAATAACGCCGATTCGTCCGGCCAAGGCCGCGCCAATGCGTGGGTTACGTATTCCGATGAAAGTTTGAAAGAAAACCGGCAGGCGCTTACCGGTTCGCTTGAGAAAATTCTCGCGCTTCAGGGAGTTTCTTTCATATGGAAAGGGACCAATTCCGTATCAACCGGTTTTATCGCCCGAGAAGTGAAAGGGGTATTGCCGGAACTTGTGTCTGCCGGAGAAGATGGCATTAAGTCGCTTGACTATGGCCGTTTTGCACCTTATTTGGTTGAGGCGATAAAAGAAATTGTTCACTTTGGCGAAACTTTCAAAAGCGCGCTTATTACATGGCTTGCGGATGCGGCAAATGGCATTGGGCGTATCTTTGCGCGGGAATACTGCGGTATTGCGGATGATGGCGGGACATATTGTCTGACCGGAGAGGATATAAGGCAACTTAAGTCTCAATTTCTAATTTCTAATTTCCAATCAAATTCCAATGATCCAATTTCTAATGACCAAAACAAAGATGAATTCCAAGAAGAAGGCGTTACAGGTCAGACTTCACTGATAGCTGAAGAAACAGCAATTTCTTCGCCCGCGATCGCCGATGAGCCGACCATCGTGTCGGAGCAAATCAGCGACGCATCGGCGGATGCGCCAACGGAATAATTATGGACACGCCGTGTCCATAATTTCGTGGATGGCCCCAACCCCTCATTTCACCCCGCTTCTGCGGGGTTTTTCGCTGGAAAAAGCGCGGGGAATGCGATAAGATAAGATGATTATGAGACAAGAAAATAACTTGGCATTTGTTGACGCGCAAAATTTACACTTCGGCACGACCAAGTGTTATATTTGCGCGAAAAGGTTATGTCGGGAGATCAAAAATATCAAACTTTCTGACTGTACTTGCGGTAATGGTTGGGAGATTAACCTGTCTAAATTCAGGATATATCTAAAAGAAAAATACGATGTTTCGGAAGCATATTATTTTCTCGGCTATCTTCATGAAGAAAATGATGAATTGTATAAAGGAATTCAAAAAGCAGGATTTATTGTTCTGTTCAAGGAGCATCATAAACTTGCCAAATCAACAAAGAAGGGAAATGTAGATTCCGACATTGTCTTTGAAGTGATGAGAAATATTGTTGACAACAGAGATTTCAACAAAATCGTTCTTGTCTCGGGAGATGGAGATTACAAAAAATTAGTCCAGTATCTTGTAGATAAAAATATATTCAAAAAGATATTGTTCCCCAATAAAAAATTCGCTTCGTCACTTTATAAAACACTCGGTTCAGAATTTTTTGACTATCTGGAAAATGTCAGAACTTATATTGAATAGCCCTATAAAAAGAAAAGGGCTCCTAAGGCACTAACACCTTTCGGATCCCTTTTCGTATTGATGCGCTCATTGTAGCATATAACCATCGCAATTTGCAAGTATCGTTTTTGTGGATAACCAAAACCACTCCGGTTATACATTCACTGGAAAAAGCGCGAAAATGTGATACAAAAATAAGGCAATAAAAACGATAAAAAGACAGAATTCGCTAATAATTTTATGGCGAATACACAACATTACATTTTTGTTGATGAATCAGGCGATCCGGGAAAGCCATTTGAAATAGATCAGAGTGGCAATCAGATTCAAACATAAAAATATGGCAAAAACCAAAAGAGCGGGCCCTAGACCTAGGACACGCTCTTTTGGTACAAACGATCACGATCGCTTATATTTTTAGATTAGCAGAATTTATATAAAGAAGCAATAGTTGGGAGTGGACAACCCGCGCGGGGTTCGGTTTTTCACTGGGAAAAGCGCGGAAATGTGATAAAATAAGGTAATAAAACAATAAAAAGACAGAATCCGCTTGGCGATTGTCGCAAGGCGGGCGAGTGAGTCTGTTGGGGAGTTGATGAAATAAATTATGCAAAAAGATTTTGATGATTGGAATATAAAGAAAAAGGATTTAGAGGAGGTGACTGATAAATTTCTTTTTAAGACGGGTGATATTTGGTGGTGCTCGGTAGGATTAAATATAAAAACGGAATCTTGCGGAAAGGGCGAAAATTATCAAAGACCGGTTTTGGTGTTAAAAAAATTATCTGCAGAAAGTTTCATCGGCATACCGCTCTCAACTCAGGAGAAAATCGGTTCTTGGTTTGCAGACATAACGATCCACGGAGAAAAAAGATATGCTCTCTTGTATCAAATACGAATGTTCAGCGCCAATCGTTTTCAGCGTCGCCTTGCGACGCTTGACGATGCCGATGTCTTGCGAGTAAAAGAAAAACTCGAGGCATTACTCGAGCTTTCTAATCATCACCAGAGCCGAAGCTCCGGATCGGTGGGTAATCCCAAAAGTAATTTAATTATAGATAAATCATAAAATAAGTCAATGGCTTGTGTGGATAACCCCCCGCGGGGGTTTGCTTTTTGTGTTGGCGGAATGGGGGCAAAAAGGACTATAAATACCTATTATCACAATATCTAAACTTTGGATATTGATTTTTTAGATAGATGATAGTAGTATATGACGAGGTCAAGGCAAACAAAGGAATATGCCTATTTTGTCGAGCGATTGCGGAAAGCTCGCGCGGAGTCAGGATTGACGCAGGTTCAAGTCGCAAAGAAATTAAAGCGTCCGCAGTCGCATGTCTCTAATGTAGAATCAGGTCAGCAAAGGGTTGATGTTGTAGAACTTCAGATCTTTGCAAAAATTTACAATAAGGTGTAAGATTTAACAGCGTTGTTTACAATTCGGTCGGATAAAAATAATTGATAAG
>CAZRNH010000062.1:0-4464 GCA_964601445.1 uncultured Candidatus Saccharibacteria bacterium | reverse complement strand
TCGCGGCTTTGCGGTTTTTTCCCATGCGGGGCGAAGTTGAGATAAGCATTGTTCTTGCGGGAACGGCTCGCATGAAAACACTGAATAAAAAGTGGAGAAATAAAGAATACGCGACCGATGTACTTTCATTCGGATTATGGGAGTCGGAAAATGGAGGCAAGCGAGGCGAGATAATCATTTGCATTCCCTACGCGAAAAAACAGGCGCTTGAGCGGGCGATATCTTTACGCGAAAACTGCGCGATACTCGCGGCGCACGGCGCGATACATCTTGCCGGAATGGATCATGAACGGTCGGAAAAGGAGTATCGGAAAACCATTGAGATTCAGGAGAAGGTGATGCGGAATATGCAAAGTGCAAAGTGCAAAGCGCAAAGTTAAGGAATCGCTCCGCGATTATAAATTGGTCGCCTGCGGCGACCACCGAAATTTTGCATTTTGATTTTTTATTTTTGATTTTGAGCACAGCGAACATGGCGCGCAATCTCATTATTTGCGGATTGGATATCGGGTCCCACACGGTGCGGGTTGTGGTTGCCGAAAAAAAAAGAGATGGGAATGCGTTGACTCTTGCGGGTGTCGGCGAGGCGCCTTCGGCGGGGATGAGAAGAGGAGTGGTGGTTGACGGTGAAGCGGCGCTGGCGGCCATCCGCGCGGCGATAGATGCCGCCGCGCGGGCATCGGGGCATAAAATTACTTCCGTATATGCGGGTATTTCGGGGTCTCATGTGGTATCGCGTTTCGTGAAAGGGGTGGTGTCCGTTTCGCGGGCGGATCAGGAAGTTTCTCAAGACGATATTGCGCGGGTTATCGTGCAGGCGCAATCCATCGGCGCGCCGCCTAATAAAGAAGTCATGCATGTATTGCCAAAAGAGTATATGGTGGACGGTGAAGGCGGCATCCATGATCCGCTCGGCATGCGCGGTCTCCGGCTTGAAGCGTCCGCGCTTATTATAGAAGGGTCAGGGCCGGTCATTAAAAATATCATCAAATTAATAGGAGCCGCGGGGATGGAGGTGCGCGATATTGCCGCCGCATCGGTTGCCGCGTCTCACGCAACGCTTTCTTTGCGGCAGAAAGAGCTTGGCGTTCTGCTTCTTAATATCGGAGGGACATCTTCAGGACTCGTCGCGTTTGAAGAAGGGAAGATGATTCATGCCGCGACATTACCCGTCGGTTCAGCGCATATTACCAACGATATCGCCATAGGTTTGCAGGCGGACATTGATATTGCCGAGACGATAAAAATGCGTTACGGCGTGTGCAGGCCGGAAACCATCAATAAGAAAGAAATGATACGGTTTTCTTCCGAAGACGGTTCCGAGCAGATTGACAATGTATCGCGCAAAGAGGTTGCGGAAATAATAGAGGCGCGCATAGAGGAGCTTTTTGAATTGGTAGACAAAGAATTGAAAAAGATATCGCGCCAGGCGCTTTTTCCCGCCGGAGTGGTGTTGGTGGGCGGAGGAGCAAATATGGCGGGAGTCGCGGAATTCGCAAAGAACTATTTACAGCTTCCCGCGCATATCGGCGCGCCGCATTTCGTTGAGGGCATGACGGACAATTATGCGGCGCCTCAATATGCGTCTGCCGCGGGATTATGCCTTATGGGCATTTCAGCGGAAGAGGAAGAGAGGGCGGGGAGAAGGTGGGGCGATATGATAAAGAAAGTATTGAAGGCATTTTTGCCGTGAAATGTATAAATGATGAATGATGAATAAGGAGAAATTTGCGGGACTGAAAGAGATGTAGTAGGATAGAAAGATAGTGTACATAGCGAGTAGCGAGTAGCGAGTAGGCATACTTCTACTCGCTACTCGCTACATTCTACTTTCTACTAAGCAAGTGAAATACATATGTCTAGATTAAAACCGGAATTGGAAACATTCGCGAAAATAAAAGTGGTGGGCGTGGGCGGCGGCGGCGGCAACGCGGTTTCGCGCATGGCGAGCGACCGCGTCCGCGGCGTTGATTTTATCGCGGTGAACACGGATGCGCAGGATTTGCATCATGCGCAGGCGCAGGGGAAAATTCACATCGGCAAGAATATCACGCGCGGGCTCGGCGCGGGCATGAATCCGGAAGTGGGCAGGCAAGCCGCGGAAGAATCGCGCGAAGACATACAGGAAGCGCTGAAAGGAGCTGATTTGGTTTTTGTCACTTGCGGTCTTGGCGGCGGCACGGGTACCGGAGCGGCGCCGGTAATTGCCGACATCGCGCGCGGCATGGGCATACTTACTATCGCGGTTGTCACGAAGCCGTTTTCGTTTGAAGGAGTGCAGAGGGCGCGGCTTGCCGAAGAGGGGCTCGCGCATTTAAGGGAGAATGTGGACGCGGCGATAGTTATTCCCAATGACCGTATTCTCGCCATTATCGGAGAGGGCACTTCTTTTTTCGGTTCTTTTGAAATGGTGGATAATGTATTGAAGCAGGCCGTGCAAGGAATATCCGACCTCATTACCATGCCGGGCATCATTAATGTTGATTTCAACGATGTGAAGGCGATTATGCAGAATGCCGGGTCCGCGCTTATGGGTATCGGCATTGCGTCCGGGGAAGAGCGCGCTCAAAAGGCGGCGCGCGCGGCGATAAATTCTCCTTTGCTGGAGCTTTCCATTGAGGGCGCAAAAGGCGTGCTCTTTACGGTGTCGGGCGGCGCCGATATGGGTATGATGGAAGTGCATCAGGCGGCAAAAATTGTAACCGAATCAGTTGACGGGGAAGCGAAAATCATTTTTGGCGCCGTCAATGATCCGCGTTTGCGCAAGGGAGAGCTGAAAGTGACGGTTATCGCGACCGGTTTCGGCGATTACGCCGCCAACCCGAATAACGCCGTCAAAAAAGAGGCGCCAAAAACAAATCCTGTTGAGGCGCCGCGGGAGCAGAGCGTCTTTTTAGAGAAGAAACCGGAACAGAAAGAGGCGCCTACAGCGTCTTCCATGCCAAAACCGAGGCCTTTTCCTTCAGAAATTACGAAGATTTCAGACGATGGGTGGGATATTCCCGCGTTTATGCGGAAAAGACAGAAATAAAAGCGCGTGCTCCGAAAGAGAAGCAAACTTCCCCTTTGCATTACAGGGAAGTTTTTTATTTTTATCAATGATTGTATTAAATTATAATATTTTGTAATACTTTCTTCGTGTGGATATTGAGGTGTTTGCCCGCCCCTTGCTTCGCATGGTAAGATTGGCGTACCTACTGCCATGACTATACAAAAAATCAAAAAAAGAAGCGGAGAAATCGTTGATTTTTATCCGGAAAAAATAAGCGCTGCTATTGAAAAGGCGTTTAACGCGACGCATACGGCCTACACCAAAGAAATGCTTGCTGAATTGACTGCACTAGTCGTTGCCAAGGCGGAAACGATGTGTGAAGCGGCTGACATTGCCCCGCATGTGGAGAATGTGCAGGATATTGTGGAGAAAGCGCTTATGAAGGGCGGGTTTTATGAGGTGGCAAAATCCTATATTTTATACCGGAAAGAGCATGAGAAATTACGCATTGAGAAGAAACAGGAGATATTGCAGAAAATAGAGGAAAAAGCGCTTTTCGTGGTGAAAAATTCAGGGAAAAAGGAAAAATTTGACGAGCGGAAATTGCATAAAACCGTTGCGGCCGCCGTCAAAGGATATGAGCATATAGCCGATATTGACGCAATAGTAGCTCAATGTAAAGGAGCGTTGTATGAAAACATAACCACCAAAGACATCCGTAAGGCGCTCATTATGACGGTACGGGCATGGATAGAGCAGGATCCGGCATATTCGTTCATATGCGCGCGTGTTTTACTTTCAGGCCTGTATAAAGATATCATCGGTCAGGATGTTGATTTTAAGGCGCTTGACCGCCAGTACCGCGCGGCATTTGTTGTGAATATCAAAAAGGCGGTGTCTGCGGGTGTGCTTGCAAAAGAGCTCCTTGCATACGACATCCCTTCACTTGCGCAGAAACTGGACCCGGAACGCGATTCATTGTTTGCCTATTTGGGCGCGCAGACGCTGTATGACCGTTATTTCGCGCGCAATGCGAATACGGGAGAAATATACGAAACCCCGCAGGCGTTCTGGATGCGGGTGGCGATGGGGCTGGCGATGAACGAAAAAGAAAAGGAAGCGCGCGCGATTGAATTTTATGAGAGCATGTCGCGATTGTTCTTTGTGCCGTCCACGCCGACGCTTTTCCATGCAGGTACCATTCATCCACAGCTTTCTTCATGTTATCTCACCACCGTGGAGGATGATTTGGCGCATATTTTCAAATGCATCGGAGACAATGCGCAACTTTCCAAATGGTCCGGCGGGCTTGGCAATGACTGGACTAATTTGCGCGGGACGGGCGCGCTGATTAAAAAGACGGGCGTGGAAAGCCAGGGCATCATTCCTTTTTTGAAAATCGCCAATGACACCACGGTAGCCATTAATCGCTCCGGCAAGCGGAGGGGCGCGACCTGCGCGTATTTGGAGAC
>CAZRNH010000061.1:0-4514 GCA_964601445.1 uncultured Candidatus Saccharibacteria bacterium | reverse complement strand
TTTCAATGCGGTTTCCACGGAATCGGCACAACGCGCCCGGTCCATTTTTTCTTCTATTACCATCCGGTCTATCACCGCCTCAATGGTATGTTTTTTATGTCTGTCCAACGCCGCATATCGCGCCTCATCGGTCGGCATGATATCCCCGTCAAGCCGCACGCGAAAATATCCCGCCTTGGCGATATGTTCAATCACATGCTTATGCTCGCCTTTTTTATCCCGCACCATGGGAGCAAGCACGGCAAATTCCGTCCCTTGAGGGAGTTTCATTATGGTATCCACCATATGCGTGGAGGTCTGCTTCGCCACGAGCCGCCCGCACTGCGGACAATGCGGCACGCCCGCGCGGGCGAAGAGAAGGCGCAAATAATCATATATTTCGGTAATAGTGCCGACCGTGGAACGGGGATTGCCCGATACGCTTTTTTGATCTATGGAAATCGCGGGCGAAAGCCCTTCTATCTTATCCACATCGGGCTTATCCATCACGCCCAAAAACTGCCGCGCGTACGAAGAAAGGGACTCCACATAACGCCGCTGTCCCTCGGCATACAGCGTGTCAAACGCAAGCGACGACTTCCCGGAGCCGGAAAGACCCGTAATCACCACAAGTTTGTTTCGGGGAATCTCAAGATGGATATTTTTGAGATTATGCGTGCGAGCTCCCGAAACAATAATTTTTCCGTCGCAGAAGATATGCTTTGGTGTTTTCATGAATGAAGCAGTATATACCGCTGTGCACAAAAAAGAAAGACCGCGGACAATCGCGGAAGAAAATAAAGAATTATGTTTTCCGATAATCGCTTATAAATCTTTTTTTGAACTCAAAAAAGTTACCGTCTAAAATGGACTGGCGGATGGCATCAACCAAGCGAACCATATAATGCAGGTTATGAATCGTCGCCAAACGATAGCCAAGCAATTCCTTTGCTTTAAAAAGATGATGAAGATAAGCCCTGGTCCAATGCGTGCAGGTATGGCAGAAACACCCTTCTTCAAGAGGAATAAAGGACTCTGCGTGCGCGCGCTTGCCGATATCATACCGGCCTCCCGCGGTAAAAATGGTTCCGTTGCGCCCGAGCCGCGTCGGCGTCACGCAGTCAAATGTATCAATCCCGCGCTCAATTCCCTCAAACACATCTTCCACCTCCCCAATGCCAAGCATGTGCCGCGGCTTGCATTCGGGAAGAATATCATTTACCAAAGCAACAATACTCGTCATATCGTCTTTATCAAACGACCCGCCGATGCCGAACCCGTCAAAATCCATCGCGCCGATGCATACAGCGCTCTCTTTTCTTAAATCAGGATACCGCCCTCCCTGCACGATGCCGAACAGCGCCTGGTCCGTGCGCCGTTTCGCCGCAAGCGACTGCGCCGCCCATTGATGCGTGCGCGCGCACGACGCGCTCATCTTTTCACGCGACAAAAACGGCGAGGTGCATTCGTCAAACGCGAATATAATGTCCGCGCCGATGTCTTCCTGTATCAAAATGGATTTTTCGGGAGTAAAACGATGCGTGGTTCCGTCAATATGCGAAGTAAATGTAACGCCTTCGCCGTCAATTTTCACCAGTTTCGCGTGCGCCGTATCCGCTTCGTTCTCGTGACGCGCGGTTTCCCGCAGGACTTTCGTGATGCCTTTTTGCCCCTTTCCAAATCCGAGCGAAAACACCTGAAATCCGCCGGAATCAGTCATCGTCGGACCGTCCCACGCCATGAACCGCGAAAGGCCGCCTGCCTTTGCGACAGTTTTTTCTCCGGGCTGTAAATAGAGGTGGTAGGTATTGGCAAGCACCGCCTGCGCGCCCAGCGCCCGTAATTCTTCAGGGGTAACTGATTTGACCGTCGCCGCAGTTCCCACCGGCACAAAAGCGGGCGTGCGCATTTCACCGTGAGGCGTTTTTAAAACCCCTGCTCTTCCCAGCGCGCCGGAAATCTTTTTTTCTATCTTAAATTCAATGGCTGACATGAATGATAATCTCCCGAAGTCGGACTTCGGGAGATTCTTATACAATATATTTCTCCCGCAACTCTTTCATAATGGCAATATCCTCTGCAACCTTGTCGTGTTCGGTCTCCAAAGCAAAATTATACTGCCATAATCGTTTCTCCCGGACAAGCGCCTCAAAACCGGCAATGCCTATTTTGCCGTCGCCGATATGTTCGTGGCGGTCTTTTTTCCCGCCGACATCCACTTTGGAATCGTTCAAATGAAACATACGCAGATGCTCCAGACCGACCACCTTGTCAAACAAATCAAATGTCTTTTTCACCGCCGCGCCGGTCCGAATATCATATCCGGCCGCAAACATATGCGCCGTATCAAGACAAATGCCAACCTCATATCCTTTCAGATAATCCAGAAAGTACGCAAGCTCCTCAAAGGTACTGCCGACGATATTCCCCGCCCCCGCCGCGATTTCAAGAAGCAATTGTGTTTTATATTTTCCGTCCGCGATGCGTTTGAGATTCTCCGCGACCATTTTTTTCGCCGCATTATTATCGCCCTTGTGGTCTTTCGCCGACCCCAAATGCGTCATCACATACGCGGCGCCAAGGATACTGCCCCGTTCCAACTCTTCCTTAATAATACGCACGGACCCTTCCGCGATTCTTCTTTCCGCGGAGGCAAGATTAATGATGTACGGCGTATGGATATACAATTCTTTTTGTCCATACGCGGCCATATTATCGCGCAAACGCTCCGCGCCCGCCGGCGTTATCTCCTGCGATTTCCCTCCTTGCGGAGGCCGTGAAAAAATCTGAAACACCTCGCACCCTAAAGCCGCCGCCCGTTCGGGCGCTTTCTCTATGCCGCCTGCAATGGATACATGCGCGCCAAATAACATATTCTCAAAAGTTTCTCCCGAAGTCGGACTTCGGGAGAAACTATTTTTTATTATTGTACCACAAGAAAGGAAGCGACAACCGCGGCGGTTTCCGCGCGCAAAATCCGCGGGCCAAGCGACACAAATGAAAAACCCTTCTGCGCGGCAAGCGCGGCCTCTTGGCCGCTAAAGCCGCCTTCGGGACCAATCCATATATGCGCGCTTTTTGGCCTCTCGGACCTGCCCGCCGCACGAAAATCTTCGCGCGCTCCCGTGGTATGCGCAAAAAAAGTGAGCGCATCTTTTTCTTTCCCCACAGACAGGGCCTGCATAAATGTCATCGGCTCTTCAACGATTGGAATTTTTCCTCTTTGGCATTGCTCGGCGGCTTCTTTGACTATTTTTTGTGCGCGCTCCATGTGAAGACCGCGTTGTATCGCGCGCGCCGACACTACCGGCACGAAACGCGATACGCCGACTTCCGTGCATTTTTCAAACACCCACTCCATTTTATCTTTTTTTAATATGCTCTGATACAGTGTTACTTCGTTTTGCGGCTCGTTGCGGTTGTGCGCGCACACGAGTTTTTTGACCCGCACGCCCGCGGCCCGTACCGCCTCTATCACGCCGACGCACTCAATTCCCGTCCCGTCAAAAAGAGCAATCTCGCCGCCGGCTTTTTGGCGGAATACGCGCATGATTTGATGCGCAACGGCGGTATCGGAAATAAATACGGTTTCAGCGCCCTGTAGGGGCTGGTTAATAAAAAATCTCATTTAATTGGACAGTTGGCATGATTATGCGCCCGAGCGGGACAATATTTCCTGCCGTACTCAATCACTTGATAGGTAAACGCGAACCATTCTTTGCGCGGCAGAATGCGCGTGAGATCTTTTTCAATTTTATCGGGGTTTATATGCGCGGTCAGCCCCCATAAACGAGTCAGGCGGCGCACATGCGTGTCCACCGCGACGCCTTCCACTATTCCGTACGCGTTCCCGAGCGCCACATTGGCGGTTTTTCGCCCGACGCCGGGAATCGTCAACATTTCTTCCATAGTCCGAGGAAGCCGGCCGCCGAATTTCTCTTTCACTGTTTTCGCCGCGGCTAAAATATGTCTTGTTTTCGCCCGGTAAAATCCCGTCTGATAAATATCTTTTTCAAATGTAAGCGGCGCCGCGCGAAGATACTCGCCAAGCGTCCCGTATTTTGCGAATAATCGCTTCGTCACTTCGTTTACTTTTTTGTCGGTACACTGCGCCGACAGAATCACCGCCACCAAAAGCTCCCAGTGATTGGAATATCGCAGAACCATTCCCGCCCGTGGAAAAAGTTTTTTCAGCGTTTTTACGATAGCACTTGCTTTGTTTATTTTTTGGGCCCTGCTTTTCATCGCTTTTTTTGCGCGCCAAACAATGCGCGCGCGCCCCACAGGCCTCCAAGATCGCCAAGCGCGGCAAGCCGCACCTCGGGCAAAATAGGGAATATCTTCATTCGCGCTTTCAAAAAAAGCACTACCTCATCAAACGGAATTTTATTGCGAAGAACCGCGCCTCCCAGCACCACCGCATCCGGCGACCAATGCACAATAGTATTATGCAATCCCACCGCAAGCGCTTGAGCCGCATCGCGCCATATCAACTCATCATTCATATCCTCGGGCTTTTTTCCAAAACGCGCCGC
>CAZRNH010000060.1:0-4618 GCA_964601445.1 uncultured Candidatus Saccharibacteria bacterium | reverse complement strand
ACTTTCAATACTTTACATTATTGAAAGTTAATAAAAAGCGAAAAAGTTGATACAATAGCGAGGTAGTATAAATGACTAATAACTAATAACAGATAACAGATAACAAATGACAAATGATTGATAATTATGATAAAAGTATGTTGCTTCAATACGTTGAAGCGCTTTCTCGCGAGATAGCAAGGAATAAAAGTAAAGTAATAAAGGGGTTAAGAAAATAGAAAGTACAATTAAAATAATGGTTCGATGATACTCTCCACAAGTAAAATAATCAGCGCTTTAACGCGTTAAAGCGTTATAACGCGTTATAGTGCCTTAAATATATATATGAATTCGGAGATTAAAAATTGTCAGAATTGTAAAACGCCCTTCACTATTGAACCGGAGGACTTTCAATTTTATGAAAAGATAAAGGTTCCAGCGCCGACTTGGTGCCCGGAGTGCCGGCTTACACAACGTGAAATGTTTCGAAACGAACGCGCGCTCTATAAACAGACGTGCGAGCTGTGTAAGAAGTCCATCATTACCATGTATGCTCCTGAAAAGCCGTATTTGGTGTATTGCACTGAATGTCATCAGTCAGACAAGTGGGACCCGCTTTCCTACGGCCGCGAGTACGATTTTTCAAAACCGTTTTTTGAGCAGTATGCTGAATTGATGCGCGTGGTACCGCGTCGGGCACTTTATGTGGATTTTGCGGAAAACAGCGAGTATGCGAATTGGGGAGTATATTTAAAAAATTGTTATTTAGTATTTGGCGGTCATCACGATGAGGACTGTTTATATGTAGCCCAAGGAATTCAGGTCATTGATTGCGTTGATATTGATTTTACGCATAAGAGCGAGCAATGTTATGCATCAATAAACCTCAAACAGTGCAATAAGACGCACTTTAGCCAACACGCAGAGAGCTGTGTTGATTCCTGGTTTTTATTGGACTGCCGGAATTGTTCAAATTGCATCGGCTGCGCGAATCTTCGTAATACATCCTATTGCATATTTAATCAGCAGTATACGAAAGAAGAATATGCCCGGCGGGCAGCAGCCCTGCGCCTCCATACCTATTCTGGATTGCAGGCAACGGCGCGAAAGTTTGCGGACATCGCATTACAGCATCCGCGACGCTTTATGCGTTCCAAGAACGCAGAGCATTCTACTGGCGACGACCTCGATCACGTCAAGAATTGTATTAGATGTTTCTTTGTCGCTGAATCTGAAAACACGAAATACTCATTTTTTATACCAAGCGAAGTGAAGGATAGCCATGATCTGAGTTATGTTGGGTTGGGCGCCGAGCTGGCATATCAACACATGAGTGGTTTTGGACTGAATCGTGTCGTTTGTAATACGCGCGTCTATTTCAGTCACGATGTATATTATTCTGATGATTGTTATAACTCAAGCGAGTTGTTCGGGTGCATTGGGCTGAAGAAAAAGCAGTATTGTATTTTGAATAAGCAATATACAAAAGAAGGGTATGAGAATCTCATTCCGCGCATCATCGCGCATATGAATGAATCCTCTTATGCTGGACAGTGGGATCGGGTATATCGATTCGGCGACTTTTTTCCTGCTGAAATTTCGCCATTCGCTTACAACGAAAGCACGGCGCAGAAATTTTTTCCGCTTACTAAAGAACGAGCGCTCGAGCGGGGATATGCGTGGCGTGATCCTGATCCGCGAAACTATTCAATTACTATTCTCCCTACTGAATTACCAGACAGCGTCGCAGATGTGAGTGATGACATTTTGGAACTAATCATCAGCTGCGCTCACGCTGGCATCTGTAATGACCAATGCACCACCGCCTTCAAAATTATTCCCCAAGAACTTCAATTTTACCGTAAAATGAATTTGCCATTGCCCCGACTCTGTCCGAACTGCAGACATTACCAGCGTCTGAAACAACGCAATCCATTAAAACTCTGGCACCGCGCCTGCCAATGCGCTGGTAGGAAATCCGAAATCCGAAGCGCGAAATCCGAAACATTTGAGTACGAAAACACTGCCACCCATTTCCACGGCTCCAATCATTGCCCAAATGAATTTGAAACGAGTTACGCCCCCGAACGGCCGGAAATTGTTTATTGCGAGGAATGCTACCGACAAGAGGTTGTATAGATAAAAGGCATTCCGAAGTCCCGCACCCTCCGACTTATCGGAGTGGTGCGTGGGCGAACAGTGTTACAATGCGGAGGTTGTATAAATAAAAGCACGCAAAACCCCGAGTTTACTTGTAGTGAGTTTATCGAACTATCGAAGGGCAGGTAATGTTATACTTCCGAAGTAGTTTGAGTATTATCTAGAAATCAAAATATACTTGCTTCAATACATTGAAGCGCTCTCCCGCGGGAGAGCAAGGAATAAAAAGCTGGGGAATAAAAACGAAGCAGCGTGAGCGTAATAATTGTATAACGCAAAGTAATCATGATATTATAGAAATTATAAAGTTATGGCTAAATCAAGAAAAAATAAAAAAGTAAGCACTATTGATGGTTTGGCCAGTTTTTATATAAAGATACTAGATAAGAACTTACTATAATGGCAAAGTAAATGAAACGATTAGAAGAGCGAGTTGCTCATTTGGAGACGAAAAGATAATCATTTTCACTGGAAGAGAACTCACTTTTTAAGAATAACTTTACAGACTTTTCGACTTTAGACTTTATGGACTACTTAAAGTATCCTGCCTGTTTCAGCCAATGGGCATTTTCCCACTCCCATAATTTTTTTGCTCCCAAAAATGCCTGAAAGTCCTCTTTCCAAAATGGAAATTCTTGCATTTCCACCAGGCCGGTGAGGTCAGACCATTGATGTTCATTTTCATTGCAGGGACTGGTTCGGCTGCGGCGGATTTTATTCCGGCCGCCTTTTGGCCGCATCGTGGCGCCGCATTTCAAACAAGTATGCACTTGATCAATGCGTAAAATCCAACGGGTTTCCAAACTTGGCAGTTCTGACAGCAATGCTTCCAAGTAAGCCGAGGTTTGAAGATTATAATCGCGGTAAATGGCCTGGGAGGTTTTGATATCCAAAACCCCGAATTTTCCGTCCACTAAAGCGAGAGTATCAATGGTGCCGGCATAGCGGTGCTCCGGATGAAAAATCCTTTTTTCCACGAATTCTTTATCCACGTGGATATTTTTGGTATTCAGAAATTCCAAAAAAGCGCTGATCGCCGGCTGAACTGCCGGAGGCACTTCCGGATTTTCGCCGATCATAATTTTTTCCACCAGTTCGTGAATCAGCGTGCCTTCTTTGGCGGAATTTTCCGTAATTTCTTTTGCTGCTTTATAGCTCGCGGCTTCGCCGTAGAACCAGTAGAGCGCCGGCTTGGATTTTATATCTACAATCTTGGTGACCCTTGGATACCAGCGTCCGTCAATTTCATAGCCGCATTTTTCTTTAAAGTCCTCTACATTGGTAAAATCAAACATACCAGGAAGTAGAAATGCGACTGTAATTTATACCAGTCGAATTTACTGAATTTAATTATGTATTAACGCCAGGAAATGTTTCTGATTGGTTTTTGTCCCGCGTAGCGGGACTGTCGCATTTTCACTTCCTGGCATATCAATAGATATTAACTTATTTTAAAAGAAAAAACAAAAGCGCGAGTGGCGAGAAATAATTTGGCTTGCTTTTTATTTAAAATAAGGTATTCTATACTACAGTATTATAGCGGCTTGAAAACCCAAAAGGAGAACAGCTGATGCATATTATCGTTATCATTGGCGCCCCGAATAACTTTGATCGTGATAGAAATAGATTTAAAGATGAACGGAAAAAATTTTTAAAAAGATTGCTCCGGGAATTCGGATTCACCCCTCAAAATGGTTTTACTTATGAACTCTTGGGTGGCTTTTCCAAAAGTATATCCAAGAGCTTAGAAATGACCTTTCTAGAGAGGCAAAAAGAGGATATTCTTCTTTATTATATCGGCCATGGAGTAGAAGATGGCTGGGCGTTAGACGGCTACGCGGCTGACGCGGGCGGCGATATATTAAAATATGAAGATCTCGCGCTTCTTCTCGCTCTTCATCATAAGAGTATTATTTTTCTCAATGCCTGTTGTTACGCGCTCGCGGCAAAAGAAGCATTATCCAAACGGGCGGGAGATTTTTTGTTTATCGGCGCCATGCCGGCGAATATCCAAGGCCCAATTTTTAATTTTTCTAATGCTGTTCTTGACTGCTGGAAAAACCGTCTTCCTTATCATGGCGTCTACTCTGATGCCGGCGGCCAAATTGAATGCCTGGAATATTGGGAACATACAGAACTTTGGATGGGCAACGACAGATTGAATGAACTGATGTACCCGGTTTTGTCCAAGACCTCCTTTCAAGGAGAAACCGAATGCAAGTAAATATTCTTATCCTTGAACCCGATACTCTTATACAAAAAGAATTAAATGGTTTCATCCAGCGGATGATAGCGGAGAAAAAGAAATTTGTCGTGATACTCGCTTTTGTTAATTCCGTGGCCGCCTTTTGGCAATCTTTTCAAGCGGGAAAATATCAAGCGGTAATCCTTAATACCGATAAGTTGGGGGAAGAAAGTTCCGGCCTACTGACTTTCGCATAATTACTTAACATATGCTATGATGAGGATATGACTACCT
>CAZRNH010000059.1:0-4630 GCA_964601445.1 uncultured Candidatus Saccharibacteria bacterium | reverse complement strand
CAGATATACGATCTCCGTACAGGCCTTTCTTCCGCAAGAACGCCCATTCCTCGAAAGACCGCTCAAAGAGCAATTTTCTCTTGCGCTGAAAGCATTCAAGGCGCAGGAAAGCGCGCACGCAACGACGTACAACCACATGCGCCTCGTCAAAAAAACCTTCGGCAGTATGGATGCCGAAGAATATCTGCAAAAATTCCTAGAATTTGAGGCGAACACCCTCGCGCGCTTGCCGGAACACAAAACGGTATCAGAGCTTTTTGAAAAAGGGGGTCATTTTCTGGAAGCGCACCAAAAAGACATCGAACAATATTCAGGATTTCTCACCCATACGGACTTCGTTCCCCACAATTTCCGCATCAAGGGGGAAGACATCTATCTTCTTGACCACTCTTCCCTGCGCTTCGGAAATAAATACGAGGGGTGGGCGCGGTTCTGCAACTTCATGGCGCTCTACAACCCAGAACTTGAAAAAGCGCTCGTGGAATACGTGCGGAACAACCGGACCAAAAAAGAAAGCCTGTCGCTGAAACTCATGCGCGTCTACCGGCTCGGGGAGATCATCTGGTTCTACACCAATACGCTCGATAAAACGTCAGGCGATCTTCACGCGCTCGAGGAAAAACGCGTTATATTTTGGAGCGAGGCGCTCCGCGCGCTCCTCAACGACTCCCCGCTTGAAGAAAGCGTACGAAAAACATATATCCAAGCCCGCGACGCGCTCCGAAGCGTGGAAGAGAAAGAGCGCCAGATCGGGCTCCATTAAGGTAAACGTTTGAGCTTGGAAACAAGCCTTGCATACTCGTCAACAAGAGGATGCTGGAACGTCTCCTGAAACATACGGAGAAGTTCTTCTGCAAACCAAAGCTGTTGTTCTCTGCCCCGGGTAAAATGCTTCAAAAAATCAGGCCCTTGCTCCGCATACCCCGCGAGCATGCTTTCAAGGTTGTGTATCTTTTCAGCAAGAGATACCGCTTTAACCTCATTAGAGCCCGCACGAACCCATGTAATGTATTGCTTCTTCCTCCCCTCCCAAGGAAGGGACTTATCTTCATCAGTCGTCATCGCTTCAACGATTTCCCGCACCTCGTGCCCGAGTTCCTTTTCAAGCTGTTCTCGTGAAACTGGCGTGTCTTCGATAACATCATGGGTCAGGGCCGTAGCGATTACGGTGTCCGAAAAACCATGTTTCGCTAATTTCAAAGCAACCGAGAACGGATGGCTGATATACGGGAGGTCGCTTTCTTTTCTTGTCTGTCCCTGGTGAGCACGCACCGAAAGCCGAATCGCTTTTTCTACAAGACTCAAATCGTTCATGATAATATTTTTCCAAAAACTTTTTGACGCATATCTCTGGTAATGTTGTCCCAATCGTATTTTTCTTCGACCATGGCACGGGCAAAAACGGAAATGGCCCGAGCTTTGTCCGGATGAGCGATGATCTCCTTGACTTTTTCCGCGATCTGGTCGGGAGAATCAGGATCCACCACCCATGCGGTCGGCTGTCTGCCTGGGTTGTGTTTTTCATCAAAGACGTAATCGGCCATTCCTCCCACTTGCGTGGCGACCAGCGGCAAACGCGACGCCAAAGAAGAAAGAAAAGCGTTTCCCAAGCCTTCCGAACGGCTCGGCGCGACAAAAATATCGGACGCGCGCCGATACAGCGTCACCACGCTCCGGTCCACTTTTCCCGCAAATATGACGCGGTTAGCAACCCCTAAATCTTCCGCGAGTTTTTTCAGCGCACCTTCCTCTTCCCCGCCGCCGACAGCAAGGAGCTTGATATGCGCGGGAAGCTTTACCAGCGCACGGATGATGTCATCGAACGCCTTCTGATGCACAAGGCGCGATGTATTCACTAAAAATATATCTCCCGGATTTTTCCCCAGTTTTCGTTTCAGCTCTTCCACTTCTTGCGGCGAAATCGCGTCTTTGATGTCGCGAGGATTCGCTCCGTTGTAAATAAGCTCAATGGGACCCGTGTAGCCGCGTTTGCGCGGCCACTCCGCCAAAAAAACAGATATGGCCTGTATGACGGAAGCCGTACGGAAGCCGTAGTCAAGCAACGGGGCAAGAGGAAGGATGAACCACCGCTTGAATACTTTTTCATACGGATCGCCGTCTTGCAACGTCAGGATATGCGGAATGCGCACGCCAAGCAAACGCAACAATACCACCGGCAAAAGCATGTAGGTCATCATGGACCAGAGCGCATTGAAATGATGCCGTCGGTGAAGCGCGCGCGCCTTCCATGCGGCATAGGGAATGAACAGGATCTTGGAAAGATAGAACGATCCGAACCCGATGCGGTGCACCGTCACATTCCCGATTTTTTCCTCTTTTACTTGGGTGATGTCGAATAAAAGCGTGATAAGATGGAATTCGATGTCGGCGGGGTCGATTCGATCGGTTATTTCTTTTATGGCCGCTTCCGCGCCGCTTACGTAATTCGGATAATACGCAAGGGAAAAAATGAGGATTTTTTTCATAGGGCAGTATTTTTTACCGACTCGATATACTCGGAAAGCGTGCGCTTTTGTTTCCATCCCAGCCCCTGAATTTTTGCCGTATCATCAGCGCCTGACGAACGCGTGCTCTTTGTCGGGGGAAGGATCTCTGCTTCACACCCGAACATCTTGGCCACATCAAGGAGCGAATGCACTTCTTTCGCGCAAATAGCGTATTCATCGCGTTCACCTTTCTCGCCCACCAGCACGATCCCCTCAACCGTGTCGTCAACATGGGTAAATGCGCGCGTCTGCGTTCCCGGGCCGTTCACCCGGCACGGTTTTCCGGCAAGAGCGCACTGCTTGAACGCCTCAATGACCGTGCCATACCCTTTTTTCCAGTCAGCCCGTTCACCCGGTCCGTACACATTGTAAAAATATACGATGGAATACGGGAGATCGTACCACTGCCCGTAATTTGCGACCAACTCGCTATTGGCGGCCTTCGCCCACGAATAGGGAGACCGATTGCGCCCCTCGACGCCATCGGGACGTGCATCGGCAAATTTCGTTGAGGAACCCGCATACACGAGTTTTCCGCCACACTTGCGCAAAAACTCAAGAACGCCGGCCGTGCCGCTCATATTGAGGTCGTGCACTCTTTCAGGTTCCTCCAAGCTCTTTGCGACGCGCGAATATTCGCCCAGATGGTAGATGATGTCCGGCGTCTCGGGAATATGCTTTTCGATGTCTTTGGTATGTCCTTCGCGATAGTCAACGCCGGGCACGTGATTTTCGCGGCTGCCGGTGAAATAATTATCAAGAGAAATGACTGTGTGGCCGTCTTTAACAAGCCGTTCGCACAAATGCGATCCGACAAATCCCGCGCCGCCCGTAACAAGAATGGTTTGATTTTTCTTTTGCATAGAGAGTAATAGATAAGGAAGTCCCGAATCTCCGCGAAACGTGGATTCGGGACGCTGATTTTTCTTACTATGCTTTGCATAGAGAAAAATCGCGTGTGCGCCCACCAGGGCTCGAACCTGGGACCTTATCCTTAAAAGGGATCTGCTCTACCAACTGAGCTATGGGCGCAAACCTATTTTCTTGCTTTGGTTACAGTAATATATTTCTCCTGATAAATCAATGAGAGCGGCCTATCTTTGAACTTTTTCCTTTCCGACGCGCCCTCGCCGCTGGCTTTTTTGCGAAAAAATCCGGCGGTTATCTCCCGAAGTCGGACTTCGGGAGATACTCCCGCTTGTATCGGGAGCACATGATGCTATAAAAACTTATTTACAATCCGAAGAGAATCTTAATTTTCTTAGCTATTTCTCTTTCGGTGTTTTTATATATCCGGCCGAGCTCGCCAAGGATGATCTTTTTATCAAGTGTTGCGATTTTGTCTATTTTTATAATGGAGTCGGTTTTGAGACCCGTCTTGGAAAATGCTTCGTCAGAACGCACTATAGTAATGTCCAGCGACTGCAACTTCTTGGGCTTGTGCGAGGAAATAAACGCAACCACAACATCCTCGCCTTTCAGATCGTCGGACAAAACGACGGCCGGCCTCACTTTGCTTTCCGATAAGTCGGTAAACGGAAACGGCACTAAAATGATTGTTCCCTTTTTAGGCATATTTTTTCTTGAGGTCGTCAACGCTGTAGAGGTCCGGCTCGTCCTCCAAAAAATTAAAGCTGGGGGAATGAGCGTTGACATTGGTCATTTCACTGAGATGTTTATTTAACTGCTCGGGATATTTTATAATAACCGCCTCAATAACATCTCTTCTCCCGATACCGAAAACCCGGTCTTTGTATGTAACCTCATCCATGATCTCGGAAATATCCTTTCGCATGGTTGTCGTAGATATAATTTTCATATTGCGCAATATTATCATTTGTACATTATGTATAGTATCAAATTATTAGCTCTCTCGTCAACTCCTCATCCATGCCGTTATATTTACTATATTTTGCATTACGAAACCACTCAATCCGCGCTATCTAAAATTCAGATTGCGCTGGGTATATTCAACGCGCTCTCTCTATATTATCTTATCTCTATGTTGCGGATGGCGCCGCCGCAATTTTGCTTTATCTGCAGAGGTGAGGTTGGGAAGGTTAAGGTATCCGCCGATTGATTGCGGGAGAGTCAGGCCTTCTGCGGAGGTGAGGCTGTTAAGG
>CAZRNH010000058.1:4141-4677 GCA_964601445.1 uncultured Candidatus Saccharibacteria bacterium | reverse complement strand
GACAAAGGCCTCGCGGAGTTTAATCGTGTTTTTTCGGAAGCGGCGGATGCGTCAGTGTCTTTTATGGAGCCGCTTTTAGGCCTTTCCCGATCATCATTGACAAGAAAAAGCGGGGAAGGCGGTTTGCGCACGCTTCCGGTGGGAATACCCTTATCCGAATCGCTTGCGCGAATGAAGTCGGCGAAAGAAAAGATCGCGTCCGCGCAGGCGGAATTGCGCGCGCGAATGAACAGTCAAGCGCTCACGGAAGAAGACAGCCGTGAACTTTCCGCGCTTGAGCCGCAGGTTTTACTTGCCGCGGCAAACACAGATCGCCTTATTGAGCGATTTGAATTAGCGGTATGGGCGCTCGGCGTTCAAAAGCCGCGCCGGTTTCTTTTGGCTATGCAGGATACTTCAATTCCGCGCGCGTCGGGCGGACTTATCGGTTCTTACGGCATTATGGAAACCGCGGGCGGGTTTATTACCAAATTATTCTTTGACGATGTGTATAATTTGGACGGCGAGCTTGCGGTAAATGTCGCGCCTCCCGAGCC
>CAZRNH010000058.1:0-4131 GCA_964601445.1 uncultured Candidatus Saccharibacteria bacterium | reverse complement strand
GTTTCGCAACGCAAACTGGTTTTTTGATTTCCCGCTTTCGGCGAAAAAGCTGGCGTATTTTTATGCGCAGGCGGGAGGAAGCGAAATAGACGGAGTAATCACGCTTGATAAAAAAGCGCTTGCGCGGCTTTTGGACATTTCCGGTCCGATTATCGCGCCGGGCCATGAGGGCACGATAATCAGCTCGTTTAATGTGGGAGAGCTGACAACGGCGCGCACCGAGTTTTCTGCTTTGCGCAAAAAGGAAAGCGCCTCTTTACGCGTGCTTGAAGAGGTGTTGTTTGCGCTTGCGTCGGCGTTTGAAGGATTTTCGGAAGAGCGCATCGCGGCGGCCGCATATGCGATGTCAGCGAGTTTTGCCGAGAAGGATGTGATGGCGTGGTCAAGCGATGAAATTTTTCAACGGACGATTGAAAAAAACGGATGGGACGGGAGCATTATCGGCGGACGAGATACTGATTATTTTGCCGCTGTGGTAAGCGATATCGGGAACACCGCTCCCGCTGAAGATGCGCCGCGTATTTTTAAAGAAACACGCATGACCGACGAGGGCGAGCTTATCGTAACGGCCGCGATTGAACTGAAAGACAGGCACAGCGAAAAAGACGGCGGGTCTTCGCGTTATATGCGCGTCTATGTGCCAGAGGGTTCAACGCTTTTGGAAGCGTCGGGGAATGCGTTGGAGGGTTCTGTGGCTCCTGTTGCGTACGCGAAAGAGGGCTTTTTAGCTGATGACGACCTTGCGCTTTCCGCCGCGACTTTTCGCATTGATGAAGAGTCGCGCACCGAGATATTCAAAGAATCGGGACGGATGGTGTTGGGCGGGTGGGTGCCCGAGATTGCCGCGCGGATCATTTATTCTTATAAACTTCCGTTTCAAGCGGCGGCGGGCGCCGGAGTTGGATCGCGCGAAATACCGTTTGTATTTCAAAAACAGCCGGGAACGGACGCGTTCCTTCATTTTTCATTCAGCGCGCCTGAAGGAAAGGAAATTATTCCCGATGCGTCAAGCGGCATCGGAAGCGAATTTTCAGGCGACCTCGCGCTTGATAAGATATTTACGCTTACCGTAAAATGAAATTAAAACATATTCTAAATACGGAGTTTAATGTCGTCGCCGGGGCCGCCTTTACCATCGGCTTTTTTTCTTTGTTGTCCAGAGTGCTTGGCGTAGTGCGCAATAGAATATTTGCCGGAGAATTCGGAGCGGGGAATACGATGGATATGTATTTCGCGGCGTTTCTTATTCCCGACTTCGTGTATAATTTATTTATCGTCGGCATGTTCAGTTCTATTTTTATTCCGGTGTTCGCGCGCGAGCGCGAGCAATCGCCTGAATCAGCATGGCGTCTTGCCAACACCGCGCTGACGATATTCACCGTTATTGTCGCGGTGTGCGCGCTTATCGCCATCGCGTTCGCCCCATGGCTCATTATGCTTGTCGCTCCCGGATTTGACGCGCAGAAACAGGCGGGTGCGGTTGCGCTTATGCGGATTATGCTTTTGAGCCCCGTGTTACTGGGTATATCAAATGTGGCGGGAAGTATTCTTCAGGCGCATAAGATGTTTTTCAGTTTTGCGCTTGCGCCGGTCATGTATAATATCGGCATCATTATCGGCGCGGTATTTTTTGTGGCGCCATTCGGCGCGAACGGGCTCGCGCTTGGCGTGGTGCTCGGCGCTTTTTTGCATCTTGCTATTCAACTGCCGCCTCTTTTTCAGCTCGGATTTCATTTTAAGGTTTCGTTTGATATCGCGCATGCGGGTTTGCGAAGGATGTCGCGGCTTTCTATGCCGCGAATAGCGGGCATCGCCGCATATCAGTTTAATATTGTATTCGTGAGCGCGATGGCATCCACTATAACGCAGGGAAGCGTATCTATTTTCAATTTTGCGAATGACTTGCAGTTCGTGCCGGTGGGAATCGTAGCGCTTTCATTTGCAAGCGCGGTGTTTCCGTTTCTTGCTGACAGTTATGCGAAAAGAGACACCGATGCGTTTCTTGACCGTTTGTATGGAACGGTAAATCAGATCTTATTTTTCGTTATTCCTATTTCCATTTTTTTTATTCTTCTCCGCGCGCAAATAGTGCGTGTCATTTTGGGTTATGGGCAGTTTTCATGGGAAGACACGCGTTTAACCGCGGCGGCGCTGGGCGCATTTGCCATTTCAGTGTTCGCGCAATCCCTTATCCCTTTATTTTCCCGCGCGTTTTTTGCGCGGGAAGACACTAAAACGCCCGTGATAATTAATATTGTTTCCGTTCTGTTGAATGTGATATTCACTTTTTTTTTCCTGCGCCTTATGCGGGCGGGCGGGGCGTTTGCGTTTGCTATCGGCGCGTTATTGAAAATAAACGGCGTGGAGGGAATGGAAATACTCGCGCTTCCTCTCGCATTTTCCCTTTCCGCAATAATAAATTTTCTGTGGTTATATTTCGCGTTTTCAAGCCGCGTGGAAAAGTTTGACGGGTCGCGCATCATCTCTTCTTTATGGAAAATAAATTGTGCGGCGGCGGTGATGGCTGTTTTTGTATACGGGGCGTTGTACGCAAGCGCATTATTTGTCAATATGCATTCGTTTGCGGGGATATTTACGCAGAGTATTGCGGGTTTTCTTGCGGGTTTTCTCGCATACGGGACTATGGCGCATATATTGAAAATACCCGAGTTTTTTGCTTTATGCGAAACTGTCCCGCTTCCCGCGCGCCGCTTGGTATCGCGGTTTTCATTTTTTCAAATAGACAACAAGGATATTGTGTTGTAATATGAAAGATATACTATATGTTTTCCATTTTTGTCTTTATCTTCTCAGCGGTGGTCGCGTTGTGGGCGAGCGCGTATTTTCTTCATGCTTTTCAGAAAAATCCCGATTCAAACTACAGGGATTTTTCTGTTTTTTTCTTCACCCTTGCCGTTGGTTATGCCGTTTTTGTAGTCGCCAGTTTATCGCGTAATATTATTTCTTTCTCGTTAGGTACGGAGATACTCACATTTTCTATTTTATTTTCATTTGCATTCGTACTCCGGGCATTCATGCGTTTTCAGCAGATCCGGGTGATTTCCGTTAATTTCATTAGTGCGGTCATCGGCATAATAGCGGCGGCTCGGTTTATTACGGTGTGGTTCTATTTTCCCTCTGCTCCTGTCATAAAAGATAACTTGATATATTGGAATTATCCGGCCGTGAGCAGTATAAGTTTTTGGGCGTTTTTGTTTTTGTACTGCATTGCAATGACAACTACATTTCTTTCCAATCTCAAAAACATCCAAACGCATAAATATGCCATTATATTTTTAAGTTTCGCATTTCTTTTCGGAGGTCTTGCCGGTGTTTTTATTACAAATTCTCATACCTATATCCCGCTTCTTTCGGGATATATTTTTCTCCTCATCACTTGGATGCTTGCTATTTTATTTCTTATAACCCCATTTTAAAAAGAGTAACACTGACTATGTTTTCCATTTTTGTCTATCTTTTTTCGGCAGTCATATCTTTTTGGGCAGGCAGATATTTTTTCTTGCTGTGGAAAAAAAATAAGTACGATCCGTACTGGGAGTTTGCGGCGTTTTTTATTCTACTGGGAATGTCTTTTATTATATATGCGTCTCCTTTTCTTATAAGCGTATTTTTTATTTCGGGAGCATTGGCGGCAGAGGTAGGAAATTTTCTTACCTTTTATGCGTTTACTTTCATGCTTCGCACATTCGCGAAGTTTCAAGGCATCCAATTTCTTTCAAATCAAATTTATTTTTTTGTCGTGTTTTTTGCCGTTATAAAATTTGTTATCGGACTTTTATTTCCTGCTTTACCGGAGTTTTCCAAAGGCCTTATTTATTGGCATTATCCTATGATGAATTATATTGCTTTCAACACACTTATTTTACTTTTTACTACCACGATGGCGGTTACTTTTCTTTATAATATTAAGAACATCAGAACGCATAAAAACCAGATTCTCTATTTGGGAATTGCGTTTTTAACGGGTGGTATCGGAGGATCTTTTATTGTTACATTTAATTCTTTCTTTTTGTTGTCATTCGGATATATTTTTCTTTTTTTTACTTTCCTTCTGATAGCGCTTTTTCTTATTACTTCGCGGCACAGAAGCGAATGAAAAGAGGCGTCAAA
>CAZRNH010000057.1:0-4795 GCA_964601445.1 uncultured Candidatus Saccharibacteria bacterium | reverse complement strand
GGCGGGCGCCACCCGTTCCCGGTCGGTTTTAAGGCGGTCAAAAAATTCGTATTTTCTATTGAACGCCGCGAGCGCATTGCGCGAACGGCTTATTTCGGCCGCGTTTTCGCTGATTTTTCCTGAAAAGTAGAGAATGGCGGTTATGCTTGCGATGGCAATGCCGATTGATTTAAGCGTAAGGATGATTCGCCGCAGAACCGCGGGTGTTATATATTTTTTCATAATGGTTTAAGAGAAACGGTTGTGCTTATTTGTTCTCGCTGGGTTACGCTCAAAAACGGCATCTCAACCTTTTCATAGAGGCCGCTTGCTTCCAGTGATTTTTTAAATGCAGTTGCCGCTTCTCTGGTTGCCGCGGTAAAGCGCACGGATACGGTTTTCCCGATATCCGATACGGTGATGCCGGTAACGGTAATATTCGCCTGCGCAAGCGAAGGGGTGATGCGTGAAAAAAGATCGGACCAGGAAAACGCGTTTTCTTGGATGCCGGCGATTTGCCTGATGGCGGCATTGAACGCGCGCGCGCTTTCTTCAAGCTCCGTAATCTGCGCATATGCCGTCTGCGCGCTCCCTTTGCGCGCCGTCTGCGCATCGAGATTCGTGCGTATGCGCGTCAGAAAGAAAAGAGCCGCGGCAAACAGCACCGCAAAGAGAAACGCGGTGGTATTGATGATGTCCGACCACAGCGAGATATACGCGCGCAGACGGCGGGAGCGGTATGTCTCTTCAGTGCCCACCGGCATTAAACTTATCAATGCGTCCTCTTCGCGCGGAATAAGTCCGCGCAGTGCGGACCCGAATGCGGCGATGTGGGAATCGGGAAGTTCCACCGGGTGCGCCAGACGCACGGGCTCCGAAGGAACGCCGAGTTCTTTGGTCAGGGCGGCGCCGATCTCACTTTGAGCGAAAGCAGACAGCGCCACAAGCGCGGTCACGGGCGTTTCAGGATATTCAATCTGAAAAAAATGAATCGTTTTCATCGTTTCATCTTTCACGAACGCGGTCAGTTTTTCAATTTCCCGCAAAGACGCCAAGCGGTGCGCGAAACGGGAGAATTTTAATTCTCCTTGCACCGCGACGGAGAATTCTATCCCTTCATCAAGAACGCGCACGATAAGACCGGTTTTCTCTTTGAAATTCGTTATGGCGCGCAGGGCGGCGGCTTGCGGGATCTCAAATGCGAGCGGCTCAAGTCCCGCTTGTTCGCATGCGGACACAAACGCGTCAATATGTTTTTTTTGCGCGAAGCTCACCAGCGCGTCCTGACGCATGGAGCTGTGCGAGTTGACCGACTGCCAGTCGTAATATATTTCTCCCGGGGCTGTGGGAAAAAGCGTTTTTGAATTGAAATTCAGCGCGAGCGATTCCCCTATTTGTTCCTGCCGCACGGAAGGAAATTTCATCACATCGGTGAATACGAATGCGGAAGGAATGGCAAGTATGATGTATTTGGACCAGAATATGTCTTTATTTTTCCGCACGAATGCTTTGAGCGCGTCCGCAAGCGCGGCTTCGTTTTGCACTATGCCCCGCGCGACGGCGCCCTCGCCAAGCGCGGCGGTTTTTTTTATCATTTGTATCACGCCCTTTTTGTCGCGCGCAAGCAATACCGCGAGAATATATTTTTCGGTAATTTCCATGCCGACAATTTTCTCAATCGGTTTGAATAGTTGGGCTAAATCCATAAAACATGAAGCGTGAAACATGAAGCGTGAATCTTTTATGTTTCACGCTTCAAGCTCCAAGTTTCAAGACCTATAGTTCCTTCCACGACACCTGATTTATTTTACCATTAGTTGGCTCTACACTCAAAATGACTTCTATTTTTCTTGTTTTGGTTCCTATGGTGCCGGTGGAGATAATACAATCCTGTCCTGCTGAAATAGTTTGCGAACACGCGGACGCGGCATCCTTTTCCACGATTATCTTTGCGCAGATGGCTGTTCCGTTAAGCGCGCAGGCGGCGGGGATGAAATAGCCCGCGCTAGTAAATGTCTTATTGCGCGCCACGCGGAGTTGGGCGTCTTTTATGCCTGTATGCGCCGCAGAAAACGCACTCTGCGAGTCGCCTTGCGCGTGCGACATAAATCCTTCAAAAATGCCGGATGAAATCATGGAAAGCCCTACCGCCAAAAGAATAAGGATAACGGCAAGCGTGGTGGCAAGCAGGGCGGCGCCCTTCTCATGAAGCGTGAAGCGTGAAGCGTGAAGCGTGCGTCTTGAAACTTTATGCTCCAAGTTCCATGTTTCAGGATTATTTATTTTTAAGCGTCGCGGTAGTGGTGGCATTTTCAACATAGATAAATTGGCTGTTCGTGGAATTGTATTCTACGGTCATGGCAAATTGCGTTGAAGTGGCTTGTATGGCGGTATTTGACGAAGCGGTATTTTGGATGGTTTTGAAATTCAGATAGGTCACTTTTACTTTATCGGTGGTGAGCGACTGCACGGGATTGGCGCCAACTTGTTTTTGTAGTACGGTTCCCGCAAGAGAATACTGCACGAGTAGCCCCCCCGAAACCGCGGTGAGCGAGCTTGCCGCGGCGCCGATTGCGGGCGAGGTTATCGCAGTCGCGCTTTGCACTGTGCGCGAGATATCTTCCATGGCAAAACGGAGATTCTGCTGGACTTCCGATTGCGCGTTTGATCGCGTCCAGCCGAGGTTCGCGTGAAACAATACTCCCACAAAGAGCGCGGAAATAACCGCGAAAATGCCGATGTAGACAATCAGTTCAAGCAGTGAAAATCCTTGTGGGGAGAATTTAGAATTAAGCGAGTAGCGAGTAGAGTTCGGAGAAGAATTTTGAATGAATACATTAAGCATACGCAAAACTTCATCTAAAAGACCTCCTGCTTTGCTAAAATCTATGTTTTTAAACATTGGCAAATCTTTACAAATATCAATTAAAGCTTCTATTTCCGCACCCGATCTACTTTCTACTCGCTACATTCTAAATTCTCACCAAGGTTTTCATTACACGCCACATCGTTAGTACGCCGAGAGAACCTTCAAAATATTTTTTGAAAGATGAGCGAATTCCTCTTTTGATTTCTCGATATTTTCTTTCGTGCCTTGCTGGTTATCGGCTATGAGCGCGGGGTCAAGATCAAAAATCGCAACCCCAAGTTCTTGGCACTTAGTCGGAATCCTGCCATAATCCTGAATGATATGTAATGGATTTTTCCAGCTCTCCTCTACCAGTCCGTTCCGACAATGCTTTTCCGAAAGATAAGCGCGTACTTTTTCCGGAATCTTTTCCATCCACGCGCGATGGTCGGCAATCGGTTGCTTGCCGTAAACATTATATGAATTAACTATATATCCTATAAAAAGAGGATCCCCGGGTAATACTAGTTTTGTCTCGGTGTTGCCTGCCAGCGCTTTGGCGGAATTTCGCCATTGTATTTTCCATTTTTCATAAACAGTTCCTAAATTTTCAACACCTTGAACGCTAAAAGCGTCCGGCATCATTGGCACAACAAAATAATCCGCCCCGAGTAAAATCATCTGATTGAGCAACCCCAAACTTGGCGAGGTATCAATAATAAAAATATCTATTTGTTCACCCAGCCCTTTTTCTCGTAAAAATCGATCAATGGCGCTTGTTTGGAAATACCCGATTGGCTGTCCGGAAGCCGCCTGCCCATAAGCGGTTGAAAGCAGGCCTTCATAAACAGAAAGATTTATATCGCCCTTAAGGAGCAGAAGATTTTTATCTGCTTTAACGGGAAGAAACTTTACGGCAAGATTTATATCGCTCCCGCCCTCAATCACGCCGCGCAAAACATCGTACACGGTCTTTTCTGTTTCTGAAAAAAGATTTTTTGTATAATATTCTTCACCCATAGCCAGACGGGAAAGATTGCATTGCGGGTCCAAATCAATAAGAGCGGTTTTGTATCCCTCTTTGGCAAACGAAACGGCGCAATTAAAAGCCAAAGTCGTCTTGCCGACCCCGCCTTTATTATTTACAAAAATAAGCTTTTTTGAGCGAGGAAATTTCATTGATTACATTGTATACAATATTAAACCAAGAGACAATGACCGCATAAAGAGGTTATTTGCACGACATTTATGGGCTCCAGTTAATGCGGACGCCACTGACTGTCGGAGTTGAAGCTCCGGGGCTTGTGCAATCATTTGCGGAGCAGATGGTAACTTTATAGCGGAAGTATTGTTTATTTTGAACGGCGGAGCAGGCAAGGTCAATTTCCACGGGAGCGCCGGCCGCGGTTGGCTCATAGAACGATGTGCTGTCGCACGCTGGACCGGGTCCTTTATAGTCCGTTGCGCCCCATGGTCCCGCAGAGCTGTTTGAGGTTGCGATTTGCAGTTTTACTTTTCCCACATCAAACAATGCTCCTCCCAGCGCGCCATTCCATAATATTGAATTATACGCCGCGCCGTTTGTGATGCCGGTGTCAAAGGTGGACGATTCTAAAAATCCGGTTGCCGCAAACCCGCCGCCGCAGGAGGGAGGTTTGTAGCGGTGCGTTACTATGGCTTTCGCCGCAAGCCCGTACACGGTTACTCCCGCAGAGGGCGTTATGGCAAGCGCGTAGGTATAAGTGCCCGCGGAGGCGGGCGCGATTTGCCCCGCGGCATTATAGAGTATTTCAAACGGCGTGGGTACGGCGCCGACATTGGCAAGAGAAAAAACCTGCGCGGAAAACGCATCAAGCTGGACGGTAAGGGTCGCGCCCGCGCCGCCCGTGTACACCCCCGACACCGCGATATGCGCCGATTTCACCACCGGAGCAGTCACGCCCGAAAGATTGTCGCCGATGTACAAGG
>CAZRNH010000056.1:0-4835 GCA_964601445.1 uncultured Candidatus Saccharibacteria bacterium | reverse complement strand
ACATACTTTCCTTACCATAAAAATATAGCAAGATATGCGTGATATGTCAATGATTCCCGCGATATAAAAAAACCCGCTTTTATATTAACAAGCGGGTTTTTTGCGCACGATTAAGCGCTGGTGCAGGAAAGGTACAGGCTGGCGGCATCCCCGACCTTTTTCGCTTTTTCAAGGGCGAAAAATATTTTTTCGTACAATACGGGGTCGCGGGTTAATGCGCGGTAGTTGCGGATGAGATTTATATCCGATTGCCACAGCATTCGTTCCAGCGCCGCGACGAGTTCAAAAATGGATGTTCTTATTCCACTGCAATTATATCCGAAGTGCGCGAGAAGAAGCCGATATAGGCGCGGTTCTTCCGCTATGCGCATTCCGAAAGCAGTCAGTACCCCGCGCAAAATCAGTTCCATTTCTTCAAATGTTTCCCGCACGACAAGATATTGTCTTCGTTCCGCGGGAATAACAAGAAATGGTTTGTGGGCGCATTGATGAAGATTTGGATACATTTTTAATCCCTTCGGTCCGTTTACTATCCGTTTACTGCATGCTTCCTGCAAGTGTTCGGGGAAAAAAATGTTTGTGAACGGGCAATTGTTTTTCAGATAAAAAATAGGGTGCGTTGCGGAGCGGTTTTGGAAATACTCCGCGTAAATTTTCAAGTAGAGCGCGTGCGGCAGTACTTTTAATTCCGTCAAATCCATGTGATTCTCCTCATCGTAATTGGTTTTTTTGGTAAAGAGCGCAATTCTGATGACGAAAATATTATACTGCATCATACTTACAAAGTCAATATGTGCAGGTGATATGTTTCATAGTACTATTTAAAACATATGCATATTTTCGCCGAAAGAAATTGCGCTTCAAAACGGAATGTGCGCATTCTCATCTGCACCGGCATCTTTCCGCCTGATATCGGCGGACCGGCGAAATACGCGGAACAATTGCACAAAGAATTTCAAAGGCGCGGACACCAAGTGCGCGTGCTTTCTTTCGGCGCGGTAAAGCGGTGGCCTTCCGGTCTTCGCCATATGATTTATTTTTGCCGCACCTTATTTTACATGTGCCGCGCCGATTTCACGCTTGCGCTGGATACTTTCAGCGCGGGGTTTCCCGCGGTTGTCGCCGCAAAGCTTCTGGGCAGAAAAATAGCGGTAAGAATCGGCGGCGATTTTCTCTGGGAGTCCTACATAGAACGCACGGACGCGCGCGTGTATTTAAGAGAATTTTATGCGCGCATTCCCGTTCTTTCGGCAAAAGAGCAATTTCTTTTCGCGGCGATGAAAGCGCTCGCGCGAGGCGCCGGCGCGCTGATATTCAATACCGCGTGGCAGAAAGATATTTTTGTACGCGCATACGGCGCCGCGCCGGAGAAAGCGTTTACGGTTGAAAATTTTTATCCCGAAAAAGCGGCGCCCGCGGGCGAGCGCATTCCCATATCTCCGTCCGCAAAAAAGATATTTTTGTGGGCGGGGCGGCCGGTGAAGTTTAAAAATATCGCGGCGCTTGCCCGCGCGTTTCAGAACGCGGAGGAAAAAAATGGCGATATCAAGCTGGAAATGGCCGCTGACATATCGGTACGCGCGCTGGAAGAAAAATTGAAAACGAGCCGCGCGCTCATTATTCCTTCCCTCACCGAAATAGGTTCCAATACTGTTATTGAAGCGCTTGCCTGCAATGTGCCGTTTATTCTTTCCCGCGAATCGGGTTTGTACGAAAGATTGAAAGATGTCGGCATATTCGTGGATCCGCTTGATGAGGAGGCGATTACCCGCGCAATTTTATTGTTAGCGGATGACGCGCATTACGCGGAATATAAAAAACGGGCAACGGATTTTCATTTCACCCATTCGTGGGCTGAAATCGCGGATGAGATTTTAACTATCAACGGAAAAATATGAACCCCGTTAGAAATCAAACTCATAACTTACAAAATAAACCGCGTATTTCTAACGGGGTGAAAGTACTTATGATTGGCTCCGATAGAAATATATTCAAGGAACATTCCGAGGCAAGGCGGAGAATCGCCGAATACGGGACATTGGTTGAAGAATTGCATATCGTTGTGCTTTCAACGCGAATCAGGAATCAGGAATCAGGAATCAGGAATGAAAAGATTTCTTTAAATGTCCGGGTTTATCCTACAAATTCAATCAGCCGCTGGCTGTATCTTTTTGATGCGTATAGGATTGCGAAAAAGATTATTCATAATTCCTCATTCTTAATTCATGATTCGCTTATCACATGCCAGGATCCCTTTGAATGCGGGTTTGCCGGCTGGTGTGCCGCGCGGAAGTTCGGTATAAGTTTACAGCTTCAGATACATACCGATTTTTTAAGCCCGTATTTTTCAAGCGAGTCGCTGTTAAATAAAATCCGCATACGCATCGCGCGGTTTATCATTCCCCGCGCAACCCGCATCCGCGTCGTCAGCGAGCGTATCAAAAAATCCCTTGTTTCACGCTTCACGCTTCACGCTTCACGAATAGATGTGCTCCCCATTTTCACGGATACGGAAAAAATAAAAAACGCGCCGGTACGAATTGACCTGCGTAAAAAATATCCGCAGTTTGATTTCATCGCGCTTATGGCGTCGCGTTTCACGAAAGAAAAAAATATCCCGCTTGCCATATCCGCGATGGCGGAAGTGGTCAAAAAATATCCGCGCGCGGGGCTTATTATCGTAGGAGACGGTCCAGAAAAAAAGAATTACGAATCAGGAATTAGGAATTACGAATTAGAGGATAATATAATAATTGAAAACTGGACGGATGATCTCGCGTCATATTACAAAACGGCGGATGTATTTTTGATTACATCCGATTATGAAGGATATGGGAGAACGGCCGTTGAAGCATTGGCGGCCGGCTTGCCGGTGGTGATGACGGATGTCGGCATCGCGGGGGAGTTTATCATTAACGGGGAAAATGGGCTGGTCGTTCCCGTTGGCGACGCGCATGCTCTCGCGGATGCCATCGGACGGATTATTTCAGGTGAAGCGAATATCCGCGCCGCGCTTCCGAAAATGCCGACGAAAGAAGAATATCTTGCGGCATATCAGGCATCGTGGATGATGTGATTCATTTCAGGTTTTTTAGTTTTTAATAGTTATTGCATAAAAATATAGTTGTGTTATTATATACATATATGTACAGGATAATGAATAATATGAGCATAAAAAATAAAAATCTAAGAAAATCAGGAGGAGAGCGCCTTTCCCGTATTGCCGCGCTGGGCGAGGTTGTTTTTCACGCCGATGATGCGGCAAATTTATGGGGGATTTTTAATAAAAACACTTTGCATAAAACACTTTCACGGTATGTTGCGGACGGACTTATTCACCGCGTTTACAAGGGGTTGTATGCGATTAAAAAACCAGGCGAGATTAATCCTTTTCTTTTAGGCGTCAAAGCCATTCATGCGCCCGCCTATGTGTCCTGCGAGTCGGTGTTATATCAAGAGGGAGTTCTCAATCAGCCGCCCCGAGATATCACTCTTGTGAGCGCGTATTCAAGCCGCTTTTCTATCGCGGGCACGGGATACCGTTCAAGAAAAATGCGCGATGAATTTCTTTTTAATGATGCGGGGATAGAAGTAAAAGACGGCGTTCGCACCGCGTCTCTTCCGCGCGCAGTCGCCGATATGCTCTATTTCAATCCTCGAAAATATTTTGACGCCGGACATTCTCATCTCATATCATGGGATGCAGTGAGAAAAATTGTTGGCGCGGTAGAGTATGCCGTAAAGATTCCACAATACTAAATCTATGATGCCAGTACCCAACAAAAAAGATGCCATTCATAAAGCGTGGCTTTATAGAATTCTTTCAGCGATTGCCGATGACCAATATTGTGCCGGCACGCTCTACTTCAAAGGCGGGACCTGCGCTTCAATGCTTGGCTGGCTGGATAGATTTTCGGTTGATCTTGATTTTGATTATGCGGGCGATAAAAATAATGTTGAGAAAACGCGCGCCGCTCTTGAAAGTGTTTTCGCGAAACTCGGCTTATCCGTGAAAGACAAAAGCAAAAACGGGATTCAGTATTTTTTAAAATATGATAATACCGGCTCGGAAAGGAAAGTTTTGAAAATAGACGCTTCATTCCCGCTGTTTTTCGCAAGCAAATACGCGCCGATGAGATTTTTGGAGATAGACCGCATCCTTGTCTGCCAAACCAAAGAAACGATGTTTGCCCACAAACTCGCGGCGGTGATGGATAGATTTAAGAAAACGCGAACGATCGCGGGCAGGGACATCTACGATATCCATCATTTTTTTATGAGCGGTTTTGATTATGATGCCGATGTGATCAAAGAAAGAACCGGAATGGAAGCAAAAGAATTTCTTACGGACCTCGCCGATTTTATAGATAAAAAAGTAACGGAAAAGGTTATTTCCGAGGACCTTAATTCGTTACTGCCTCAAAATATATTCTCGTTGACCCGCACCATATTAAAAAGAGAGACCATCGGGTTACTGCAAGACGAGATAAAGAGATTATGAACCTTCTCATCGTTACTCAAAAAGTTGATATAAACGACCCCATTCTCGGATTTTTCCACCGATGGATTTTGGAATTTGCAAAACACTGCGAGCGGGTGACGGTTATTTGTTTGGAAAAAGGGGAATATTGTGTGCCGGAAAATGTAAAAATATTATCTTTAGGAAAGGAAAAAAGCGTTTCAAAACTAAAATACATTTTTCATTTTTATACATACATCTGGCAAGAAAGAAAAAACTATGATGCGGTTTTCGTGCATATGAATCAGGAGTATGTGTTGTTGGGCGGGTTGCCATGGAGAATACTCGGCAAAAAAATATTCCTATGGAGGAATCA
>CAZRNH010000055.1:0-4997 GCA_964601445.1 uncultured Candidatus Saccharibacteria bacterium | reverse complement strand
TCCCTTTCATTTCCGAAGTAAGCAAAGCAAGCACTTTGCCCATGTCTTTTATATATACTGCTCCTGTTGTGGCAATAGCGGAAATAACGCGCGCGCGGATGTCGTCTTCGGAAAACTGCGGCGGGAGAAATCGCATAAGAACCGCCGATTCTTGTTCTTCGTTCTGCGCAAGATCATCGCGGCCGGCCGCCCGATACTGCGCGGCGGAGTCCTTTCTCTTTTTTATTTCCGAAAGAATAACGCTTTGAGCGTCTTCGTCCGGCACGGGAGCGTCCTTATTTCCTTTTTCAATCGCTTTATTGCGAATTGCCGATTTAAGCATGCCTAACACAAGCCGGCTCAACGCATCGCTTGTTTTTATTGCGCGCTTGAACTCCGCTTCAATTTTTTCGTAAAGAGTCATATATTCAGCTTATAGCTTATAGCTTATAGCTTATGGGAACCCTTTTTTCTCCCTCTCTCTAAAAGCTAATGAAGCTATGAACTATAAGCTATGTTTTACTTCTTCTCCTGTCCCCATTCGTCTAATTTACCGAGCTTAAACAAACGAATGCGCTCTTTCAGCGCTTTCGCGCGGCGCATCGCGCCAAGCTGTTTCTCCCGCTTGTTTTTCGGATCCGTTTTAAAACGGGTCCTGCGCGCGCGAACCAAAATACCGCTCTGCTGGATTTTCTTGGTAAACCTCCGCAAAAATGCCGCGGCGGTCTCCCCTTCTTTTCTTTTCGCTTCTATCATACCATAGCCACCTCCTTTTTTCCGCTCCCCTGCGGATTGTTTTGTTCCTTCTCCGGCCATCCTCCCAAAAGATGCATGTGCAGATGGTCAATAATCTGCCCTCCCTTCCGGCCGACATTCACCGCGAGTTTATAACCGTCGGCTATGCCCGCGCTCCTGGCGATGGCAGGCACAGACGAAAAAAGCGCGGCGATGAGAGGCGCGTCTTTTGGGGTAAGGTCGTTCACTGAAGGAATATGCGTTTTAGGAACCATAAGTATATGCACAGGCGCGCTCGGCTTTATATCTAAAAACGCGACCATGCGTTCATCTTCGTAAATAAAATCGGTCGGTATCTTTTTGCGTATAATATCGCAGAAAATACACATTATTTCTTCAATTTTTCTTTTATCACCTTTATTATTTTTTCAAGCGCGACGGATTCCTGCGCTCCCGTCTCCATATCACGCAGAATAATCATGCCGTCAAGCGCTTCTTTTTGACCTAAAATCAAACTTACTTTCACCCCCGCGCGATCGGCGGAACGCAATTGCGCCTTAATACTGTCTTTTCCAAACGATTCGGCGACCGCCACGCCCGCCGCGCGTAATTGTTCAAACAAAACAATGCTTTTCTTTCTCGCAAGCGCGCCAAGCTGGACTAAAAACACTTCCGGCCGATACAGCGCAGGCACCTTCACCCCTTGTTTTTTCATCACGCCTATCAGCCGCTCTATGCCAAGCCCGCCGCCTGCCGCAGGGACCTCTTTTCCGCCCAACAATTTTGCAAGCGCATCATAGCGCCCGCCGCCGCCCAACGCAAGCTTTGAACGCGTGTGGGTTTTTTCATTCCCTCCTTCTTCTGCCCCCATCTCGCCCGCTTCCTTTGAGGCCTCTTCTATATGCTCATCTTCCAAAAAAACTTCAAAAACCGTTTTGGTATAATAATCAAATCCGCGCACCAAATGCGGATTAAGCGCGTACGGCACGGCAAGCTCATCCAAATATTCAAGAACCGATTTGAAATGGCCGTGGCATTCTTCGCATAAGCTGTCAATAAGATTGGGCACATTCATTCGCAACTCGCGGCATTGCTCTTCTTTGCAATCCAAAAGGCGCAGAGGATTATATTTCAAGCGCCGCTTGCAATCTTTACACATGCGCGCCGCTCGCGGCTTGAAATAACGGGAAAGCTGGGCGCGATACGCGGGACGGCATTTGCCGCATCCCAAGCTGTTTATCTCTACATTGACATTCTTCAAACCAAGCTCGGCGCATATGACCGTGCACATAAAAATAATCTGCGCGTCGTAAATCGGATTCTGATCTCCTATCACCTCACATCCCGCCTGGTGGTGCTGGCGGTATCTTCCCGCCTGCGGCTGTTCATAGCGAAACATAGGGGCAATATAATACAACTTCACCGGTTGCGGTTCATTGAGCATTCCTTTTTCCAGATAAGCCCGCATGACGCTCGCAGTTCCTTCCGGCCGCAACGCCAGCAGATCGCCGCCTTTTGTGCGAAAAGTATACATCTGCTTTTCCACCACATCGGTCGCCTCGCCCGCCGACACCGAATACAAGTCGGCATCTTCAAGTATGGGCGTATCAATCCGTTCAAATCCGTAACCGAGCGCCACATGCTTAACCGCTTTCCGCACTTTTTCCCAATACTTTTGGTCCTCCGGCAATATGTCAAAAGTGCCTTTAGGCGACTGAAATTGTTTTTTTGATTTAATCATAATTTTACGCTCAAAATCAAAACGCAAGAGCAAAGAATCAATAAATCATAGAATCATAGAATCATGGAATCATGGAATCATGGAATCAATTTTTGTTTCGTTGATTCGTTGTTGCGTTGATTCGTTGATTCGTTGATTATTTGTTTTTGACTTAAAACGCCTCCGCTTTTTGAAAAGGATATGCGCGAATCCATACTTTTCCGGTAATAAATTCTTTTTTCAACGGCCCCCACTTCCGCGAATCGGAAGACGCCTCCCTGTTGTCTCCTAACACGAAATATTCGTCAACTCCCAGCGCCACCGTCACATTTCCGTAGGTATCCGCATGGGGAAGATACTGTTCCCGCAAAAGGAAACCGTCCGGATTTTCCTTATTTTTTACCGTAATGCCTTTATCGTGAATAGAGATTATCTCGCCGGGAAGGCCGACCACGCGCTTGATATAATATTGCGACGGATTATAGGGGTATCTGAATACAATCACATTCCCGCGCGCCGGCTCGCCAAGCCGATAGCTTATTTCGTCAATAATCAGATAGTCCCCGTTCTGAAAAGTCGGCTCCATGGACGCGCCAAGCACAAAAAACGGCTGGATGATAAAATACCGTATGGGAACGATAATGACAAGAGAAACAACCGCAAGTTTAACCGTTTCCCAAAAGAAAGAAATGAATGCGCGAAAATTCATGCGCGAATTCTATCAGAAAATCATTCACTTGGCAATATGTAAAAACAGAAGCAAACCTGTTATTATACGGCAATGCTCACGCGCGGATTTTTTCTTAAACTTTTATTTCTCGCGGCGCTCGCGGCTTTGTTTTTTTTCGCCTATCCGACGAAGGTCGCGCCGCGGGAACATATTCCCATGGCCGCGCCGTCACTCGTGAAATTGGCGTTCAATTTTCTCGCCGGCCGCGCGCACACGCTGAAAGGAGAAGACCGCGGAAGAATCAATATGCTCCTTTTAGGCATGACCGGCATACCTCATCCCGCGCCATTTTTGACCGACACGATAATTCTGGCAAGCATAAAGCCGGGCACCGGCGAGCTCGCTCTTCTTTCTCTCCCGCGCGATTTGCTGGTGCGTCTTCCCGACCAAAAAATATATACCAAAATCAACGCGCTGTACAATTTCCGAAGTCGGACTTCGGAAACTTCTGAAAAAAATCCCGCGCTCATCAGAAATAAAATAGAGGAAATCACTGGCCAGCCCATTGACTATGTAGCCGCGCTGGATATCGGCGCGGCAGAGTACATCGTGGACGCGATGGGAGGATTAAATGTGCTCGTACCTGAAGATGTCGTTGACCCGCGTTTTCCTTCCGACAATGACGGCACGGAGGAATTTTCCGTGCAAAAAGGATGGCGCTGGTTTGACGGTAAAACCGCTCAGCGCTACCTGCGCACGCGCCATTCCGCGGGCGGCGACTTCGCGCGCATGCGCCAACAGCAGGCGGTGCTTGAGGCGTTGCGCAAAAAAGCATTCGGCATGCATGTGCTCTATGATTTTCCCGCCATGCTTTCCGTATATCAAGCGCTTTCTTCGCGCATACAAACCGATATGAATGAGCAAGACATGAAGCGCCTCTATGACATTGCAAAAACAATCCGTTATGATACAGTAACGCACAGAGTGGCGGATGGAGACCCGAGTAATCCCGATGCGCTTCTCAAAAATAAGACCGTAATGCTCGGCGGCATTCCCGCTTTCGCGCTCGTACCGAAGATCGGCGATTTTGATTACTATAGCATTGGCGAAATCGCGGAAAAAATCTTTGCTGAATAATAATGAATGCATATTCCTTTTGTTTTTATTCCTCATTCGTTATTCCTAATTCATAATTCCATGTACCTCATCATCGGTTTGGGCAATCCGGGTGACCAATATAAAAATACGCGGCATAATATCGGACGAGAAATCATCGCGGGCTTTGCGAAAAAGCACGGCTTTAATGATTTTGCGTACGATAAAAAAATAAACGCGCTTATATCGCAGGGGAAACTGGAAAAAGCGAAAGTAACACTCGCGCTCCCCGAGACATTCATGAATAAATCCGGCGATGCCGTCAAAAAACTCGTTACTCGCTGCTCGCTGCTCGCTGCTCGCTTATTTGTCGTCCACGACGATATTGATTTGCCGGCAGGCAGAATGAAAATTTCCTTCGCGCGCAGTTCAGCCGGCCACAAAGGAGTGGAAAGCGTAATGCGCGCCTTAAAAACAAACGAATTTTACCGTATCCGCGTGGGCATCGGCCAAAAGAAAAAAACAAAAGACGCCATGGATGTCGTGCTTAAAAAATTCACCCCGAAAGAAGAGGCGGAAATAAAAAAAATTGCAAAAAAAGCCGTGGAAGCATTATTCTGCGCCATAGCCGAGTCCCCGAGAAAGCGATGACGATGTACAATCAGTGAATTAAAAATTCTGAATCAAGAAGCGAAGCAAAAATATATTTCACTTTTTTATTTCCTAATTCATAATTCATAATTCGTAATTCGTAATTCGTAATTCGTAATTCGTAATTCATGATTCATCAGTTGATGA
>CAZRNH010000054.1:4628-5039 GCA_964601445.1 uncultured Candidatus Saccharibacteria bacterium | reverse complement strand
CGCATTCACATCGCCTTTAAGGGTCAGGACTGTTGAGGAGTCCTTCGCGAGATTCAAGGTCAAACCGTCAAAAGTCGCAAGCACATTTTGGCCGACTCCCGAAGAAGTCATAGATGCCACCGTCGTGCCTACCTGCGTGCCATCCGCCTTGAACAATTTCAGGTTGATGATGGAACCGGTTGCCGCCGTTGCGGTCGCCGACAAGGTGTCAGTTACGATAAGCTTGGTAATGCTAATCGCTTCCTGCGGACCGGTCGTCAGCTTGAAAGTCGCGAGCGTCTGGCCTACTTCACCCATTGCGCGGTTTTGCGCGATAGGCATGTCGGACGCCGCCGCTACCGTGAGCGTTCCGGATGCCGCAAGAAATACCTGCTGGCCCGCCGGGTCCGTCGTGGTGTCGGACGCATCATT
>CAZRNH010000054.1:0-4618 GCA_964601445.1 uncultured Candidatus Saccharibacteria bacterium | reverse complement strand
GTTGGTTGCGTTGCCTGTCGCAGTTACGCTGTCAAAAGTAACCTGCGAAATCGCGGAATATCCGCTACCGCCCGAGTAGTTTGACGCACCCGTCAAGACATCCGCGTACACATCAACCACATACTGCTGGCCTTTGGCGACTTGAATCGTCGGAGAAGGCGAGAATGTGTAAGTGTTGTTTGCCACGGTGGACAACGAACCGATCGTTGTACCAATCTGCGCAGTGCCATTCTTGATCATCAGATTCTGGTAATCAAGGCCAAGCGCATAGATCGCCGTGCCGCTGTTTTTCAGCACAATCTGCGATACGGTTACATTTTCTCCTGCGCCGGCGGTGAGCACGAATGAACCTATTTTCACTCCAGTCGCTCCTCTTACGCCCGTCGGGAGAGATGCGGTCGCGTTAGCCAAACCGCTGTTTGCCGCAACTGTCATCAAACCAACCTGCGCGGTCAGGGTATTGCCGTTTGCCGCTGAAGTGTTGATGCTCTGCAACGATGTCTGGCCCTGCGCGTTTGAAACGCCAACCACCAGCGACACTTTGAGCGAACTTCCAGCGCCATACGCAACTCCCGCGGCCGTCTTCACATCCGCCTTTATCACCAATGTTTTGGTGGCGCCTGAAGGAATGATGAAAGAATTGCCGAAGGTGAACTCCTTGCTTGCGTTTAACGGCAAGTCGTTAGTTGAGCCAACCTGCGCGCCGTCCAAGTACAACTTCGCGTCGTTCAAACCGCCCGCGGTCGTACCTGTTGAGGACGCAGTAAGCGAACTCACTTTTACCGCTTCACCCGATGCCTTAAACGTGAACCGCGCGAATTCCTGGTCGGTGTTGCCTGCCGCAACATTGCCGGTCGGGGACGCTGGGTCAACTGCGATCGTGAGTGAACCGGTGTTCACCGTGGTCGTGCCTGACGCCTCAACCACAGTGAATCCAGCCGGATTCGGCCTCAAAGAAACGCCGTAGTTATCATCCATCGCGACAAAATCAGCTTCGCGCTGGATGGAAAAACGGAATGTCCTATTGGTGCCGCCGACAATGTCAGCCATCACGCTGATATTCTTTGTTTGGCCCGCGGTCAACATAAGCGGAGTGGACAAATTAAACGATGCGGTCGCGTCTGCGGCAATGTTTGCCACCGTCGCGCCAACCTGTGTCGCACCGTCCATAAGCTTAATGTTCGCCAAATCAGTGGTTGCCACTGAACCGATATTGGTCAACTTAATGGAAGATACATTTACCTTTTGGTTGGTAGCCGTGATGCTGAATTTCAATACTTCGTAACCGTTCTGGCCCGGATCAACATTTGCTGACACACTGCCAACGGCTGCGATGACTACCTTACCGAGGTCGGTTACCTGCGCAGTAGTCATGCCATTGCCTATTATCGGGAATGAACCTGATACCGTCGCGGTGCCCGCCACTACATCAGACGCCGCATTGATTGACAACGCAATCGTCTTGCCTGCTGATGTCGGGTTGGTAAGGTCCATCTTCACCAATACGGTCTTCGTGGTGCTCTTTGCCACTGTGAAAAGACCCGCTGAATTGGTGAAGGTAACTACCGTGCTTGAGATGTCGGTCATCTCCGCCAAACGGGTCGCGCCGTCGTACAAGTACGCATTGGAGATATCCGCGTCGGCTGAAATGCCATTTCTCTTTACTTTGAGCGTAGTAACTTTTACATCACCATCCGAACCGGCCGAGAAGTTCACCGCCAGCATGCTTGCCTGCGCTTGCGCGCCATCGGCTGTGGCAAAACCGGAAACAAGCGAACCCGCCGCCGGCGTGTTGGATGCCAGCGCTACCGTCAAACCAGTTCCTGTTGAAGTGGTAGTGGTAGTGGTAGTGGTCGTTGTCGTAGTGGTCGTAGTGATCATCGCGCCTTCCGCGTAATAATCTTTCTCCGTCTTATTGACGATAAAGATCTGATCCCAGCTGTAGCCGTTCGCTACAAACGCCGCTTCGTTTTCAATCCATCGCTTTGTCGCCGAATCGCCTGCCTCTACCATACTGAACACTTTTGCATCGCCGTCTGCGCGATACAAGTCAGAGGTGTGATAGGCGTCAATTGTCGCCTGATTCACGCTCTTAATGTTTGACCACTTCAAGTGGCCATACATACCAAATACTGCCGGGTTGAAGATGTGTCTCTTCCAACCGCTGTACGCGCCGTGCGGCAGAGGTTTCACGATGTACACCTTTATGCCGTCCGGACCGCGAACTAAATCGCCGTCCGACAAGGTTGCCACCTGCGCGCTCGCGGTCATCGCGAACATCAGCGCAAAGCCGGACAACGATACTGTAGTAGTGAACGCAAGCGCCGCTGAAAGAAACTGCGAGAGCTTCTTTTTTGAGGAGTGCGCCACCAATGGCTGATTACTCATAAATATAACTTTTACGCGGACATTCTTTTCCCGAATGAAATCAAAAAAAGAAAAGCCCACTTGATTACTTTAATAATATGCGTACGGTCGTGCATCCATGGACCGCATTCTGAAATTCTTATGTGGATTAGGTCTTGTTGCGAGGGCTCTTTATTGCACCTATTGCATTCAAAGCTCACCCCAACATCGACCGGACCTTCCACTTCATCACACATGGTTGGTATCATTCTCTTTCCTATTTATTTTCCTATTTATTTTTCAATGAACCATCCTTCCTTATCGTTACTTTCTTATCAGCCGCTTGTCGTGCAGACATTTTTCGCGCCCTTTTATTCTTAAAATAAACGCTTGATATCGGCACCACAACCGGCAACTAAAAAAATAAAGCTCTGCATGCTCGTTTTCTCCATTATAATGCATTAGCGCGCAAAGGTCAACCACCGCAAGGCATATACTGGTTGCGCACGCAAATAATAGAGAAACTGCAACTAATAGCCATTATACACAAAAATCAATCGCAAGTGAACTATAAGCGGAATACAAATGTGGATAACTCAAAAGCGCGGGACATGGAACATGAAGCGTGAAACATGGAACGCAAAACATAAAACTTGAAATGGAAGAGCGCGCGCCGAAAAAAGAGGAAAAATAAGGAAAAACTAATAAGGAAATAGGGAAATAATAAGGAAATTAAATAGGAATAAAGGGAAATGCTTGATTTCCTATTTTCTGCTTCGGTAAAAACTCGCCTGTCCGTGTCCGTTTGACCGAAACACCAATTTTTTCACGCACAACTCTTTCAAATCATTCCGTATGGTTCTGCCTGTTACGGTCGGGAGAAATTCCATTAGGTCTTTCATCTTTATATTCTGGTCTTTTTTATTATTAAAAAATTGTAAGATCTTTTTTTGACGGTCGCTTACTATTGGCGCCGGCGAACTCTCTTCTTTTGCTTTCTGAACGGACATCACGGGAGTAAAAACAGGTATTGCCGGCGGCGCTTGCGCCGGCGGTATTTTCTGTAAAAGCATGGCGCTCACTTTTTTATATTCGTTTTTCAATATCATAAAATTAACCTCGCGGGAATTGCTTACTTTCTGCGCGAGCGATAACAGCGCCCGCATGCCCCGCGCGCTTTCAAGAAGACCGTTTATTTTTTCTTCGTGCGCGAGAGCGTTTGGATAGCGCGCAAGCATATCTGCCGCGGAATGCTTTATTTTGTTTTTGAGAAATTCGTTTTCCACCGTCGCGTCCGCCACGCGCCATACCGCATAGGTCAGATTCAGGAGTGTATTCCACTCCGCGCTTTTCTCAAAATCATCAGTGGCATTTCTATCGCCAAGCTCGGGAAGAATATCCGAGAGAGTGAGGTTATCCATATACTCGCGAGTATATAAAGCAATGCGCGCCATGTCAATATGGCAAACTATTGAGGTTCAACCTCCATAGATTTGGATGTTTCACATCCGAGTGAGAGTTTGGAGATAGTTCTTAAATTCGGTTTTGACTTCTTTGTGCTTGAGCCCGAACTCGACGACCGCTTTTAAAAATCCTATCTTTGACCCGCAATCATAATGCGTCCCTTGAAACTGATACCCGTACACCGGCTTATGAACAAGAAGATTGCCAAGCGCGTCCGCGAGGCGGATTTCTCCATTGTCGGCATTCAGTTTTCTCAACTCGGCGAACACATCCGGCGTGATGATATATTTTCCCACAATAGCGAGCCGCGACGGAGCGTCTTTCGCCGCAGGTTTTTCAACGATGCTTTTTATCTCATGCACGCGATTTTTTATTTTTGCCGCTTGAACGATGCCGTATAGAGAGACCTTGCTTTTGGGAACTTCCTCAAGCGCTATGACCGGATTGTTGTACCGTTCAAATACGCTCATCATCTGTTTCAGGCATGGCACCTTGCTGTCCACGATATCGTCGCCGAAAAGCACCGCGCACGGTTCGTCGCCCACCAAATGCGCCGCCGCAAGCAATGCATCGCCGTCGCCTTTTTGTTCCTTCTGGCGCACATAGGTGAACGACGCCATATTGGAAATATCGCGGATCGCCTTCATAAGTTCTTTTTTGCCGCGATTCGCGAGCTGTTGTTCAAGCTCGTACGCGTAATCAAAATGGTCTTCAATGGCGCGCTTTCCCCTGCCGGTTACGAAAATGACTTCAGTAATTCCCGACGCCACCGCTTCTTCTACGAGATACTGGATGATCGGCTTATCCA
>CAZRNH010000053.1:0-5102 GCA_964601445.1 uncultured Candidatus Saccharibacteria bacterium | reverse complement strand
GAAAAAACTCAACGGGTCGGCATGCAGGGCGAATTTTCCGTGTTAGGCGGCATGTGCGTCGTATTTCCCATAAATTGCGACCATCCCCTGCGTATTGAATTTATCGGCAACCGCGTCGCAACAATCGTGCCGCAGGAAAAAATTGACATCAAGCAAGACGCGCGCGAAAAACTATTGAAACGCGAGATGCTCAAGCGCGAAGTAACGCATCTTTCCCATCTGAAGCCGGGCGACTACCTCGTACATATTGACCACGGCATCGGCATTTTCAAAGGCATGCAACTTGGAAACCCGGTTTCCAAGTTAGAACAAGAACAATATTACCTGCTTGAATACGCCGCGCCAAAAGAGGGGAAAGAACCTGACCGCCTGCTCGTGCCGAAGGCACAGGCAAAAAAACTTTCCTTATATATGGGGCTTGAACGCCCCGCTTTGCACCGCTTATCGGGCACCGCATGGGAGCACACGAAAAGAAAGATAACTGATGATGCGCGCGCGTTCGCCAAAGAACTGCTTGCGCTGTACGCGGACAGAGAACGCGCATGGCGCGAACCGTATCGGGAAGATTCCGCAGGCGCGCGCGCCTTTGATGACGCATTTCCTCATATTGAAACGGAGGACCAAAAAAAAGCGATTGAAGATGTGCTGGCTGACATGGAAAAAGAAAAACCAATGGACCGGCTGGTGTGCGGCGATGTGGGATTCGGAAAAACGGAAGTGGCAATGCGCGCCGCGTTTCGCGCAGTCATGACCGGCAAACAAGTAGTGATACTTGCTCCCACCACCATATTGGCCGACCAGCACCATGCCGCATTCACGGAACGGTTCGCTCCGTTTGCGGTCACTACGGGCATTCTTTCGCGGTTTGAAAGCAAACGCGCGCAAAAAGAAACGATTCAAAAACTGCGTAGAGGAACGATAGACATACTCATCGGAACGCATCGCGCGCTTTCCGCCGATGTGGCATTTAAAAACCTCGGGCTTGTAGTGATAGACGAAGAACAGCGGTTCGGCGTGCGCCAAAAAGAAAAATTTAAAAAAATGCGCGCGCAGGTGGACATGCTTTCGCTTTCGGCGACGCCCATACCGCGCACGCTGTATCTTTCGCTTTCCGGCCTGCGTCGCATAAGCGTCATTTCTACTCCCCCGCTTGAACGCCAGCCGGTAGAAACCATCGTGCTTCCCTACGACAAAAAAATAATCAAGAAGGCGGTGTCTGCGGAAATGGCGCGCGGCGGCCAGACATATTTTCTGCACAACAGAGTGGAAACGCTGTCGGCGACAAAACAAATGTTGGAAGAATTGGTCCCGCGCGCGCGATGCGTATCCGCGCACGGCAAAACGCCCGAACGCGCCCTGCGCGATATTATGCGGCAATTCAAGGAAGGAAAAGCCGATGTGCTTGTCGCCACCACCATTATAGAAAACGGGCTGGACATAAAAAATGTGAATACGCTCATCGTGGATGACGCGACGCGGCTCGGACTCGCGCAGGCGTATCAAATCAGAGGCCGCATCGGGCGCGCGGAAAAAAAAGCGCACGCGTATTTTCTCTACCCCCACGCCAAATGTGGTGTGGGGATGTACGGCGCCGGCGCGCCTGGCGAAAACGCGCGAAAACGGCTGGAAGCGCTTGAAGAGGCAACCGCGCTCGGCTCCGGCTATTTCATCGCACAGCGCGACTTGGAAATTCGCGGCGCAGGCAATATATTGGGTAAAAAACAATCCGGCGCGGTCAACGCCGTCGGTTTGAACCTCTACTGCCAAATTCTCAACGAGGCGGTGGAAAATTTGAGTTCACAAAGTTGAGATTCAAGAAAATAAAAATTATACAAAATCAGTCAGATGAAAATCCTCTTCTCCTGTCTCTGAATTTCGAATCGGTGGCGATTGAATAGAAATAAATTCTAAAGCTTCACCTTCTTTCAATTCAAAACCGTGCGGCATGCCCCGAGGAATTTTTATTTTATCTCCCTTTCTTATCTCCTTTCTTTCTTCGCGATTCAAAAAAATAGCAGATCCAGAAACGATAATAAAAAAAGCGTCCGACCCAGCATGGATATGTTGCGGATATTTGCTAACCCCTGTTATTTTTACTAAAGAAACTTCTCGGTCCACGCGCGCACCACCATCAATTGAATCGGTAATTTCAAATCCTTGGAAAGTCCGTTTGTTTTTCAAAGAAATATTTTCGGAACTTATCCAATGCTCTATAGTCTCATCAGAAACATCTTTGAGCATATCGATCTCTTTCTTGACATCTGCCGCCATTTCTTCCGCTCTTTTGAGTTCTTCCTCTGATGGTTCGTATTTATCAATAACTTCTAATCTTCTACTGATTACACCTTCATAGTACCCCCCCCCGACGCGGTTTGTACAGCGGGCGTTATCCACACCCCCATGTTTGGAAGTTGAACTTCCAAACATGGGGTAAACAAAAAACCACCTTTTTAAGATGGCGCATCATCGATTTCAGTATAAGAGTCTATAAAAAATGACTTTTCAGATTCTGCTCGGGAATATATTTCAGCGCTTGATTATAAATGGCTTTCAGCGTGCCTTTATCAAGTTCCTGATGATTGGGAATAATAAGAACCTGCTTCGTTCCGTTGCTGTGCGTTCTTTTCAGTTTTATATGACTTCCCTTTTGGCCTGCTTCCTCAAAGCCGAATGCTTCAAGAATACCAACGACTTCTTTTCCTGACAAAACTTTCAACTTAGGCATGCGCGTAGTTCGTCTCCAGCTCAAAATTGACCAGCACGGACGGCGCCGGAACCAAACCAAAATCGGCGGGGGTTTCTCCCTCCAAACCGAGTTCCACCGCCTCTTTGATGTTCTTCACCAGCTCATCCAGCGTTTTTCCTTGCGTCACCGCGGGAAAATTGACTCCTTCCGCGATGTAGTATTTCTCCCCTTTGGAAATATTAAATTGGACAATATGCTTCATGTTTAAACAATACCATCTCTCGTATCGCTCGTCAAACGATCGTCGGACAGCCGATGCTGGAAATAAAAAGCGGCAAGCGCTGTCCCGCCGGTAAGATAAAAATCGGCAAGGCCGCTCTCCCTGCCAACCGCCGCAAGCGCCGCAAGCGCCGCTTTTTGAGTATCGGTTAAAACGGTTTGTTCCATAACAGCAATTCTAAAAACGCCCGCCGGTTGTCGGGAATGCGTAGTTGCGGCAGATACCGCTCAAGCAGTTTCCGGTCAATCTTGCCGTCGGGCGCGCCATAGTTGATCATGCGTTCCAAGCGCCACACCTGATCCGCCGCCGCCTGCTTTTGATATGCTTCATTGGTATAATCCCATGCCATACTTGCATAGTAGCAGGTTTCACTACGCTCGCGCAACAGCGTAATCTTGAAATCCGCGGCGCGGGTAATATGGTAGAAAAAAACAATCCGGCGCGGTCATCACGAAACAATTTTCTATGGAGGTTGAACCTCGATAGTCCGGTGGAATAGCTTGTGCGGTAAAAATAAAAAGGCAATCGCAGATGCGATTGCCTTTTTTTTACATTACTCCCGCCCATGAGATGACGAGAATCCTCTCCGCAGACCCGCAAGCAAACCAAAGTTCACTTTTTTAAATGGATGAGGCTTACTAAGCGAGATAAGATTTCCCGTTCGTTCTTGAGAAATCAGCCATGAAAAAAACATTTCTTTTTCACGGCTGATATAATATCCGAGACCTTCCCAAAATGCATTCTCATGAAGCGCATATATTTCTTGCGGCATTTCCGCTTCTTCTGAAAAAATTTTTTGGAAAAAATAATGCCCGCACCTGTTACACCTTTTCAATGCAACGGACAAATTACCAATTTGGCAAAAAGCAAAGTATGGACGCATCACACACTCCGTCTCGCATACAGGGCAAAGAAAAATAGGTTCCCGCATCGTACTCTCCTTCCTTATTTATTTGTTACGGACTTAAATGTACTGCCGATATTCAAGCACTTTATGCGCCCCCGGTCAATTCCGCTCATCGCCTTCTTAGGAACGCGGGATACGGACATAATCAATTGATTGTGTACTCATCCCGCGCTCCTGTGTTACTATGAAAAAAATGAGTAAATCAGATGTAAAAGAAATTTCCATTAAAAGTAAAGAGTATCCGAAAAGCCTGCGGCATATCGTGGAACCGCCGGATATATTATTCGTGCGCGGCGAACTATTGCCGGAAGATACAATCGCCGTCGCTATCGTCGGCTCGCGCAAATGCACCAGTTACGGAAAACAAGTCGCGTACGACTTGGCGTTCGCGCTTGCTCAAGCGGGCGTGACGGTCGTTTCGGGCATGGCGCTTGGCATTGACGGGGAAGCGCACAAGGGGGCGCTGGACGCGGGAGGCCGCACCATTGCCGTGCTGGGCACGGGCGTTGATGACGCCTCGCTTTATCCGCGCACGCATGCGGCGCTTGCCCTGCGTATTATCAAGCAGGGCGCCATAGTATCGGAATTCGCGACAGGCACGCCCGCGCTCCCCCGTCATTTCCCCCAGCGCAACCGCATCATCGCCGGCCTCTCGCTTGGTACGGTGGTAGCGGAAGCGGATATGCGCTCCGGCTCGCTCATCACTGCCGGCTTTGCGCTTGAACAAGGGAAGGAAGTATTCGCCGTCCCGGGCCCTCTCTATTCCCGCGCATCTTCCGGCGCGCACGCGCTCATCCAGCAGGGCGCGAAACTGATTACCTGCGCGGAAGATATTTTAAGCGAGCTGAATATCAAACCGAAAACGGCGCAAAGCCAAAATGGCGCTCAACTCACGAAAGAAGAAAGGATGATTTGTGCCGCCATTGAAAAGGGGCCGGCGGAAACCGACGCGCTCATCGCAGGACTTGACCTCCCTTCCCACGCCGTGCTATCACTGCTTGCGATGTTGGAATTAAAACAAAAAATCGCCCATATCGGCAACAATACCTATGTCATCAAAAAATAAACGCGCGCTGATTATCGTAGAGTCGCCCGCAAAAGCGAAAACCATCGCGCAATTTTTGGACGGGAATTTTGAGGTGCTTTCTTCGTTCGGCCATCTGCGCGACTTGCCGCGATCAAAACTCGGCATTGATGTGGAAAACCGTTTCGCGCCGCATTACATCTGT
>CAZRNH010000052.1:0-5108 GCA_964601445.1 uncultured Candidatus Saccharibacteria bacterium | reverse complement strand
AAGAAATCGTGAACATTTTTCTTTGTAAAAATGTTCACTCCGCAATTTTGATTTTTGATTTTTGCATTATTTAAGCTATTTCTTCTTCTGCCTCATGGTCGGAAACAGCATCACTTCGCGCACGGAATGCATGCCGGTAAGCAAAGCGACAAGCCGTTCTATTCCTATGCCGAGTCCTGTCGCAGGAGGCATGCCGTATTCAAGCGCCTCCACGAATTCCATATCAACGGGCTGTGCTTCTTTATCGCCTTTTTTGGCAAGCGCCGCCTGCGTTTTGAAGCGCGCGTATTGTTCCTGCGGGTCATTGAGCTCCGCGTAGCCGTTGGCTATTTCCATTCCTCCCGCCACCAATTGAAATCGCGCCGCTTTGGACGGGTCATCAGGCGTCTGTTTGGCAAGCGGAGAAAGCTCCAGCGGATGACGCACCAAAAAAGTCGGATGAAATATATGCGGGCGCGCGAGCGTCTTGTATAATTCATCGGCGATTTTTCCTTTCCCCGCGCCTTTGGGTACGGCCACTTTCAATTCTTTCGCTTTTTTTATCATTTCGCCGAGCGTCGCCGCATCATAATCAATCCCCGCATATTTCAAAATAAGGTTTTTGAATTCCACCACGCCGAACGCGCCTTGAAAATCAATCATTTTCCCCTCCCGTTCAACCTGCAGATGTCCCGAGGGATGCGTTTGCGCGATAATAAAGCGCATCAAGCTTTCAACGCTTGCCATCATATGCGCCTCGTTCTCATACGCCGCGTAACATTCCATCATTGTAAAGTCGGGATTATGCGTCGCATCCATTCCCTCATTGCGGAAACAACGCCCTATTTCGTATACTTTTTCAAACCCCCCCACCAATAATCGCTTCAAATACAACTCGGGCGCGACGCGCAGATACAAATCCATGCGAAGCGCATTCAACTTTGTCTTGAATGGCCGCGCAATAGCGCCGCCGGGAAGCGCCTGTAAAATCGGCGTTTCCACCTCCATGAAACCTTCATCATTCAAAAATGACCGCAAGGCCTTCACGATTACGGATCGTTGCACGAATACTTCGCGCACTTTTTCGTTCATAAGGAGATCAAGATGCCTTTTGCGGAATCGCTCGTCGGTATCAGACAGCCCGTGCCATTTTTCAGGCATTGGCAAAAGCGCCTTGGCAAGCAGAGCGTATTCATGCACCTCTTGCGTCTGTTCTCCTCTGCGCGTGATAAAAAAAGAACCGTATGTTTCTATAAAGTCCCCGATGTCAATATGAGCAAGAAAAAACGCATACGCGTCGGGAGTAAGGATATCCTGCTTAAAATGAAGCTGTATTTTCCCCGATCCGTCATACAAATCCACAAATGCGGAACCGCCGTGTTCGCGGCGCGCCATAATACGGCCGGCGATACGGCTTTTTTTCTGGCTTATCACAAACTCTTCAAACCGCTTTTGAATCAATGAAACGGCAAGCGGTTTTTCACGCAATGCGGGATACGGGTCAACGCCAAGTTCGCGAAGCGCGTCCGCTTTCTTTAATTTCACTTTCTTTATTTGCGCAAGATTGGAAGTCATGGCGGGGGCACTAGGACTTGAACCTAGATTACTGGTTTTGGAGACCAGCGTCCTGCCGTTGGACGATACCCCCTCTGCCTCAATAATCTTGAATTACGAAATACCTGTTTTTTGGAACCCTCTCGGAGCGCGACTGGCGCGAGAGAGGCGGATTTTCAGCAGAAAATACCGCCGAGGGTGGAAAAAAATAGATATTTCGTAATTCAAAGAATAATATTATTTTTTTATCTCTTTGTGCGCGGTATGCTTCCGGCACGAGCGACAAAACTTTGACGCCTCCAGCTTTCGCGTAACCAATTTCTTATTTTTGGTCGTCCAATAATTTATATTCTTGCATACTCCGCACTGCATCTTCACGATATTATCTTGCGACATAACTTTTGCAAAAATCAAAATGCAAAAATCAAAATGCACAATTTTTCTCATCGCCGCAATCGGCTCAATGGCAAACTTTTACATTTTCATTTTACACTTTAATATTTAATTTTTAAAATCCCCAGCGTTGTATATATACTTCGCTCTGCGTGTCTCCCCTTGAAGAACCACTGTCGCTTTGTTCCTGCGACAAAGCGCAGTTTGCTCTCGTTCCGATGAGTCGCCTATGGCGACACCAAGCTCATCGGAACTGCGAGACATTCTTCAAGGGGAGACCCGCAGAGCGCCCCACAACGAGATTATGTTTGTAAACAATGCCGGCATTTCTTACATTTAATTTCTAAATTATCATAAGCCGACAACTCCGCCTTGCAAAACGACCAACACTGGGAGCCGAAGGCGAGATTTGAACTCGCGGCCTACTGTTTACAAAACAGTTGCTCTGCCACTGAGCTACTTCTGCTCTCAATATTTGTTTCGTGCACAATCCCTGTTTTAACCGCTTTCCTTATGAAACATAAAGTGCGCAGGGCAGGATTTGAACCTATACAACTACAAGGGTATCCCGATATTGTTGCAATGCGCAAAGTGCGGCGGGTAGGATTCGAACCTACGTAGCCACAAGGGCGCTTGATTTACAGTCAAGTGCGATTGACCGCTCCGCCACCGCCGCACTTTGCGCGCTGTACAAGGAAATCGGAATGCGATTGACCGCTCCGCCACCGCCGCACTCTGTGTTTTAAAAAACTTGAAATGGAGCCGACGACCTACTCCTTATTATTTTAATCTTGGAGCCGATGGTCAGGATTGAACTGACGACCTACTCCTTACCATGGAGTTGCTCTACCACTGAGCTACATCGGCGCACGCGGCTGTCGGGCACGCTCGCATTATTTTTGCGTTTCATCAACCTCTTCTTTTTTTCTGCGCGCAACTTCGTGCGGCGAGAACCAGCGATGTTCCCAATCCATTTTTTGTGACTTCTCTCGCGCGGTTTTCGCCATTCTTTCTACGGTATGATATATTTTTTGAAAGAACACCCGTATAACATTTAATGCGTCGGCCGCATGCGAAAGCGTATAGCGTTTTATCCGCCGCGGATTCAGTAAAAAAAGCGATGATTTTAAAATGCGCGCCGTCCATGCCAAAAATGTTTCTTGATTCACCAGCGACTCCTGCGGCATTCGCGAGAGCAAGGGCGCGTTTTTTAAAATAAGATACAGCATACCCGCGCACGATACGGAAAACAAAACAAGAAATACGGTGGAAAATGTCATAGTATTATCTTACTCTATTTCAAAACGAACGAACCTTTTCACTTCTATATTTTCTCCCACTTTTGCCACGGCGTCTCCTATAATTTCTTTCACCGTCCTTTCTTCGTTTTTAACGAATGTTTGGTTTAAAAGACACGCTTCATCTGAAGGATTCATTGCCGCGATATGCATGGCAATGTCGCGTCCCAGCGCTTGAAATTCCGCTGTCTTTGCCACGAAATCGGTCTCACACCTCAACTCAAGCAGGACACCTATCCCCCCGTCACGATGAATATAAGACACTATCATCCCCGCTTTCGTCTCGCGCGATGCCTTTTTATCGGCAATCACTTTTCCGCGCTTCCGTAAAAGAGACAGGGCGCTCGCTTCGTCGCCGTTTGATTCTTCCAAGGCCTTCTTTATATCGCCCAAAGGAGCCATGGTCTCCTCCCTTAATTTTTGTATCTTTTCCAATGAGATGGACATGCAACGAAATTATGCGGCGACTGATGCGCTCTGTACGCCTTCTTTAATAGCTCCCGCAAGCTCTGAAAGCAATAATCCGACCGAGAGAGCTGATTTATCATTTGCGGGAATGGGGTACGCGGCACGCAGAGGATTTGCATTGGTATTTGAAATAGCAATAAGAGGCACGCCCATTTTATGCGCCTCGCGCACTGCGGCGTCATGCCCGTCTATATCCACAAGAATGAGGACATCGGGAAGTTTTTTAAGTAATTTCAAACCGCCCATTTTTCTTTCCAATGACTCTATTTCCCGCACCAACAATACTTGTTCTTTTTTGGGATATTTTTCAAACTCACCCTGCGCGCGAAGGCGTTCCTGCCCGATAAAATACTCAAGCCGTTTTGAAAGAATGGGGAAATTAGTGAAGGTACCGCCCAGCCATCGCTCCTGCACGAACGGCATACCGATTTCCGTCGCGACATTCTTAATAAGTAATTTTCCGGGAATCTTTGTTGCCGCAAAAAGCGCTACGCCGCCGCGCGAGGCGACCTCACGCAAAAACGCCTTCGCTTCTTCCAGCTTCTCAAGCGTCTTTTCCACATTAATAATCTGCACGCTTTGACGGGTCGTGAAAAGATAGGGCTTCATTTTTGGATGCCCTTTTGACTTCTTATGCCCTAAATGCACTCCCGCAGAAAGCATTCTCTGGAGTATCTCCATCTTATTTGATTCCATTATTTTTTCCATAATCCTCAAATGGTATCACAGAGAAAAAATATGTGCAATACCTAAAAACTTAAACAAGCCCGTGCGCGCGTTTGAATGTTTTTACTTCTTCCAATTCATCGGGATTGATTCTTATATAATCCTTTTCATCGTACTTGGTTGTTTTTGACTCTACGAATATAAAAGGATTTTCCCCTAGAGACCAGATAAGATCATAAATCCCCGGCGACACGCGGATATGCGCAAGCCATTTCTCTTTCTGCGCAAAAAACCGAGGAATGCCTGCAAAAGCAAGCTTTGTTCGTTCTTCATCAAATCCTATGATGCACGCGAATGATTTTCCTTTTGTAGGGCTTTGGGGTCTCATATCAAGGAAATAGCACAATCCCATTCCCGCTATGCCCCATAAATCTTTTTCGGCGATATGATGATAATGCGCTCCTCTCGGCTCTTTTCCGCTGGCGATAACCGCAAGCAGATTGCCTATCCCTCCGGGGAAATGAGGATTCTCCGCCACATCCGGCGCAAGTTGGAAAAGCGCGCCGCGCGAATCCATAAATGCCTTATTTTTATACACCGCCAATCCTTCTATGCCGGTTTCAATGAAGCCGTTCATAATAATCAGATGTAAGAATCCCTAGCGTTATTTACAATGTGCTCTGCGGGTCTCCCCTTGAAGAACCACTGTCGCTCGGCTTCCAGCGGCCGAGCGCAGCTTGCTCTCGTTCC
>CAZRNH010000051.1:0-5129 GCA_964601445.1 uncultured Candidatus Saccharibacteria bacterium | reverse complement strand
GCCATCATTCGGAAGTGTCGTCGGCGCTTAAGTTTGCTCCCGGCGGATGTCTCGCGCAAAGCTGGTCGGCGGCAACCTATTGCGATATGATTGATGTCATGCTGGCAGAGCGGCTGATATAATATAAAACCATTTTGGTTTTTGATTTTTAGTTTTATCTACATGCCTATTTCCGATAAAGATAAGCTTATATTCACGAAAAACACGGCGGTTCTCCTTACATCAGGCATTCCTTTGGTTTCGGCGGTGAATTCGCTTGCGGCGCAGGCGGCGAATCCGTCTTTTGCGCGCGTGTGCGCCGCGCTCGCGCGGGACATACAAGCGGGACGGCGATTTTCCCTGGCGCTTGAGCGGTACCCCGCGGTATTTGACTCTTTTTATGTCAATGTGGTGAAAGCGGGAGAAAAAACAGGGTCGCTGGAACGCAATCTGGAATACATCGCCTCGCACATTGAATCGCGCATTGCGTTTCACAGGGCTTTAAAATCGGCATTGCTGTATCCGGCGGTGCTTTTGTGCGCGGTGGCGGGCGCGGCGATTCTTTTCGTTTATTTTATATTGCCGTCCATAACCGACCTCATTTCTTCATTTCAGGGCGAGCCGCCTTTAGCGACAAAAATAATTCTTTTTATAAGCTCTGCGGTCTCCGATTACGGAGCGCTGATGTTTACCGCGGGCATTACCGCGCTCGCTCTGCTTGTTTTTTTTGCGCACAGCGCGCGCGGGAATGAGACGGTCGGCCGCCTTTCGCTTTCCATGCCGGTACTGGGAAATATATTCAGACAGGTACAGCTTGCCGAGATCGCGGCGATTCTTTCCGCACTGCTCAAAAGCGGCGTTCCCGTACACGAATCTCTGCAGATAACCGCGCACAGCGTCAGAAATCCCGTATACCAAAAAGCGCTCGCGCGCGTTATTCCTGCCGTGCTCAAAGGCAGTACGATATCCGCTTTTCTTGACAGGCGGCTTTTCCCGCCGCTTTTTATGCAGATGATGGAAGTGGGCGAGCAGTCCGCGCGCATTGAGCAGAATCTTGATTATCTCGCGGACTTTTATCAAAAAGATATCGCCAACCGCATGAAAAACATCCTTACTCTTATTGAACCCGTTCTCTTGATTATTGTCGGTGTTGCGGTATTATTGTTAGCGCTTGCCATTTTAGGACCGATGTATCAGATAGCAGGCAGTTAGCGAGAGATATATATGTATATAATATACATGTTCTTGCCTCCGTGGCGGAAATGGCATACGCGCAGCGCTTAGGACGCTGTCCCCAAAAGGGTTAGAGGTTCAACTCCTCTCGGAGGCACCAATAAGGAACTCAAGAGTTTTGAAGGAACTGAACGGAGCGAATTGACCGCCGCGCGGCGCGCGGCGGGAAAACCAATTCACTCGGGCGGGGCGGGAAGAAAAAAGGGTATGGGGAAAATGAATGCCCGCCACGCCTTCGCTTTCCGCCGCCGCCGAATTTTGTATTTCGCTTTGTGAATGCGCCGCAGAAAAATTTGACAGAGAATCTTTAATTTTATATACTTATAATATATCATATATGCGAAACTCTGCAAATAGATATTTATGACTGATAAAAACCATCTGGACAAAAGAATTTTTGAGCTTCACGCCAAGGTGTGCAAAACCCTGTCTCATCCTAAGAGATTGGAGATCATTGATTTACTCCGTGATGAAAAAGAAATGGGCGTTTCCGAAATGGCTGAAAAGCTTGGTATTACGAAAGCCAATGTTTCCCAACACTTAAGTTTAATGCGTCAGCAGAACATCGTCAAAACTCGGCGGGACGGTATCGCGATTCTCTATTCCCTCGCCAATCCTAAAATTCTTGTGGCTTATGACGCTTTAAGAAAAGCCCTCAAAGAGCAGATAGAGGCCGATGGTAAACTATTAGAAAAATTTTAACATAGCTTTATGAAACTTAGCATCATCTTACAATCAAATAAACAAGAGCACGCATGGAATACGCTTCGTTTAGGAATTACTGCGCTTAAAGCGGGTCATCAAGTGGAAATCTTTTTAATGAATGAAGGTTCGGAACTTGATACCATTCCCGACAGCAAAGATTTTGATATATCTATAAAAGCGGCTGAGTTCAAAGAATTGAAGGGTGAAATTTACGCTTGCGGCGCTTGTCTGAAATTACGCGGCAAAGAAGAAAGCAAAGTTTGTCCTATTTCCACAATGTCTGATTTGCTCAAAATGGTTGAGGGCTCGGATAAAGTTCTAGTTTTTGGCTAATTATGAAAAAAATCTTTTACTTTATGGGTCAATCCATTGGAGATACTTCAAGGCACATTGCCATGAACGAAATGATGAAATCAATGATGGGAGAACAGGGAGAAGAACAAATGCATATCGCTTGGGGAAAGCGAGGCAGCGGTTGCGACACTTCCGCCGCGTTTCCGTCGCAAGGCGTTGGCTTTATGCCAATGATGCAAATGATGATGGGAGGGTGGTCGTCTCCCCTTGGTTCTAATCAGTTAAACAATTCTATGATGAACTTTGGATTTATGCCCTTTGGCGGTTTCGGCTGGATTTTTATGATTCTTTGGTGGGTATTGATTATCGTCGGCATTGTCGCGCTTATCAAATGGTTTACGAATCAATCTCGTACTTGTAGCAATTACGACCATGAAAAATCGCCGCTTGAGATTTTGAAAGAACGATACGCAAAAGGCGAGATTGACAGAAAAGAGTTTGAGGACAAGAAAAAAGATCTAACCTAAACTTTTTTGGAACGGATTTGCGTGATAGAATTCAAGTAGTGTGGCGCGATAGCTCCGCTAGCATAAAAAATTGCGGCGGCGGACAAAGAAGAGGCGAAAACAAGAGCGGGCAAAAATTCCCCCTTGCTCGCCCGAGCGTTCAATCTGGCGCGCTTTGCGCGCCGTCAGTTCCGTTCAAAAAAGGTTCGCGCATTTTTAAACAAAGGACGCCACGCTTGGGAAAAGTCAAAAGAGTTTTAGCTTGTCTTGCCTTGCAAGACCTTTCGCGGATGCCGATATGTTTCCATTGGATTATCATAAGTCGGTTGATTGTATACTATAAAGATGTGTTATGATTTATTTTACTCGTTATGCGCATAATAAGTTCGGGGTTTTGGAGCGGCACGGGTTTGCGGTTACGCGCGAATGTGTAGTCGGCGCGGTTGAACTGCCCGATGCGGTTGATGAGAGCAGGCGGCCGCTTTTCATTTTCCAGAAGAAAATTGACGAGCGGACCGCTTTGCGCGCGGTGTGCAGGAAGGAAGACGGCGCGGTGCGCGTGATTACTTTTTATCCGGTGCGGCATAAAAAAGATGAATAAAAAGAGCAGAGATAATAAAATTTCTTACGACCCGGACGCCAATGTGCTTTCGTGGGAAATAAACGATAAGCCCATTTCATATGCGCGGGAAATAGGGAGCGTCATCGTGCATTTCAGCGCGGGACATATTCCTGTTTTAATTGAAGTGCTTGAGGCGGGCGCGTTTCTTGCGAAAACAAAAAAGCTTTCCGATGAAAACGATTTTCCTCTTCAAAATGCGGCGGCGGTTCTACAATCAGAAGTATTCAAATAACTTTGCATTACGAAATACCTACACCTCCGAAGAATTTATTCCAGCGGATTCCTCTGCGGCGCTGATTTTTTCGGAGAGCGGTAAGAAGAGCGAAAGATATCTTTTTTTACCGTTGCGCCTTCTTTTAGTATTTCCCGCGTGAGTATCGCTTTCATCGAGCCGTCCGGTTTTTTATCGTATTCCACCGGTCCCTCCAGTTTTACCTCTCTTCCGTCCGGCGTGCCGTAAAATTCAAAAAAGAGTTTTGTCCCTTTCACTTTCGTCTGCACTAATATCGCCGAAGTGGTGTCGTTGATAAAGCGGAAATCGGGATGGGGGCCGTATACGGTCGCGTCAAATCCCTGCGGATTGTAATATTGCACCGGCAAACTGTGAGGGAATCGTTCGGTGATGGGAAGCCCTGAATAAATGGCCGCCCTGAACATAGTGGTGGAAACTTGGCATATGCCGCCGCCATATTCCGGAGTTACCGTTCCTCCTTTAATGACAAGTCCCGCTTGCCAGCCGTCTTTCGGGTCAATTTCTCCTATTGCGTTCACGAAAGAAAATTCTTCGCCCGGCTTGATGAGCGTGCCGTTTAACTTTTTCGCGCCAAGTTTCACATTAAACGCGCGCGCCGCGGACGACCCCGTAAAATCCGATTCCCCCGCGCCTAAAAGAGCGACCAATCCGAGATTTTCTATCGTTTCCGTGCGCACTTCGGGCGCCAGCGTGCGCATGACTACTTCCGCGAATTTTTCTCCGTTTAATATGCTTTCTTTGACGGGCGCGACGCTTGCGTCCGCATCAAGCTCAATGCCGTTTTGAGAAAGAACAAATTCCGTAACTTTCCCTTCCTGTACGGTCAATACGGCGTTGCGCGGTTTTTTATTTATAACGGGCGCGAGTCCGATGAGAAAATCGCGGAGTTCATTTTCGTTTATTTCAAGCCGCGCGCCGTTTCCCGCCCGCCGCGCTTCAAGAAAATCTCCGAGTTGCGTTTTTTCTATGCGCGCCCGCGCCGCGTTTTTTTCTTTTCCAAGAATCAGCGTGAACGGCGCCTGCTTGATGAGTTCATTTGCTTCGTTTTGTATTGATGCAATCATCTTTGTGTTGAGGAACGGCTCATCTTTTATCATTTCTGCCGTTATATCGCGCGCGTCAAGTTGCGCCGCCCCGCGGAGCAACTCATATTTTAATCCGCTTGCGTTCACCGCGAAGCCCTCTTGCTCCGCGCTTATTTCAAACAGTTCTTTTTGTTCATCATAGACAAGCGCCGCCGACCGCGCTTTTTTCTCATATGAGTTGATATGCTTCTTGAAAAACGCTTCAAAGGCGGTATGTTCAACAGAGGCGGCCGGTGCAATGCGCGTTCCCCGCGCAAGAGAATGAATCCGGGAGACGATGCGTTCAAGGATGGTTCCTTTTTTCCCCACAGCGAGAGCGTCTCGCATTGTTTTTTCAACATCCACCGCCACCCCCCATTCCGCGGGGCTTACTTGTATGCGCGCGCCGTCCGCGATCAAAGTAATCGGGGTCTCCAGATATCGCTGTGTTTCTTTTTCAAGCGCCAGACGGA
>CAZRNH010000050.1:0-5174 GCA_964601445.1 uncultured Candidatus Saccharibacteria bacterium | reverse complement strand
AGTCGGACTTCGGAAATTCCCGAAGTCCGACTTCGGGAGATTTTGGAAGTTGTGCGGTAAGCGTCAGAGCCGCGGCGCGCCGCAGGAGCGCGACGACGATTGGTTCCGCTGATGATGTTTCGGAGGGAAACACTTACAAAAAGGCCGCTAAAAGTGGCGGCGCGCTTGTTTGTTGAATGCGCCTTTTACTTTTCTCTCTTTTTATGCGGCTGGATGATTTTATCTATGATGCCGTATGCTTTCGCTTCTTCGGCAGACATAAAAAAGTCGCGGTCCATGTCTCTTTCCACCTTCGCAAGCGGCTGTCCCGTGTGATCGGCAAACAACTTATTCATCCGTTCTTTTATCTGTAAAATGTGCTTTGCCGAAATCGCAATGTCGGTCGCTTGGCCTTCCGCCTGGCCCATCACCTGATGAATCATAATTTCCGAATTGGGAAGCGCCATGCGCTTGCCCTTCTTGCCCGCCGCCACTAAAAATGAACCCATGGACGCGGCGATGCCCACGCAGATAGTGGATACATCCGCCTTCACAAATTGCATAGTGTCGTAAATGGCGAGACCGGCAGACACCGACCCGCCCGGCGAATTAATGTAAAAATGAATGTCCTTGTCGCTTTCCTGCGAATCCAAAAGAAGCAATTGAGCAATCACCACGCTCGCCACTTGGTCGTCAATGGGACCGCCCAAAAATATAATACGGTCTTTTAAAAGCCGCGAATAAATATCATACGCGCGCTCGCCGAAATTCGTCTTTTCTATTACCGTGGGAATTAAATAAGTCATGGAATTTGCGAATTAAAGAATTAAGAATAAAGAATGTGAGAATCCCTTCATAAACTTTGCATTACGAAACTATATTTTTTCCTGCCCGTATCCGCACAAGCGGGAGGAAAGCCCCTTAAGGGGTAACATCAGGAAATCGTAAACATTTTTCTTTGTAAAAATATTTACTCCGCAATTTTGATTTTTGATGTTTGATTTTTGCATTATCTTAACGGGAAATATCGTTTCGTAATGCAAAGTTTATGATTCCTTATTCTTCATTCCTGATTCAAGCAGTGCAAACACTTTCTCATTTCGTATGATACCCGAAACATATTGGGAAATCAATTCCCTGTCCGCGCGCTTTTGATCCTCCTTGTTTTCCTTTTGCAGAATCCGTTCAACGCGCTCGCGCACTTCTTCGGGAGACGCCGTTATCCCCTCTTTTTGAGCTATTTCGCCAAGCGTGAGCGCAATCTTCACGCGCATTTCCGCTTCCTTCGCTATTTCGCCGCGCATTTCTTCTTTTGTTTTTTTTAGAGAAGACAAATAACCGTCCATATCCAGTCCGCGCTCCGCAAGTCCCTGCGAAAACTCGGCGATCATTTTATCCGTTTCCCGCTCTCTCAAAACATCGGCAATTTCCGCACGCGTTTTTTCAGCGATGGAGCGCGCGATCAATGAGCGGAATGACTCCTTTTCCTGCTCCTCTTTTTCTTTCTGCAGTCCCTCGCGGATAGTACTCACCAGCGCTTCTTTATCGGCAAAGCCGCCGATTGATTGCGCAAACGCATCATCAGCATCAGGCACCGTCACTTCATATACCCCGTTCATCTTTACTTTGAAATCCACCCGTTTCCCGCGCATTTCCGCCCGCGCGTGACTGGCGGGAACATCCAATGAAAACATTTTCTCTTCGCCCTCGGACATCCCCGCCACCGCCGCGTCAAAACCGTCCGCAAATTTGCTTTTTCCCAGCACAAAAGGATGGTTGCGCGAATCGCCTCCGTCCACTTTCACGCCCGCAATACGCGACTCAAAATCAACTTCCACGCGGTCGCCTTCTTTCGCGGGCCGCGGCACAAGCGCCTCTTTCCTTCGCGATTGGCACAGCCATGCAAGCGCATTATTCACCTCTTCTTCCGTTACCAAAACGGGCGCGCGCGCATGCTTGATTGAGCGGGTAATTTCTTTATAATCGGGAAGCGTCACCTCGGGATATACCGCCGCAGTCACTTGAAATACAAGCGGGTTTCCGGGCGCGATTTTCATCACCTCCACTGTGGGATGGCCCGCGATGCGCACACCGGATTCTTTCGCCGCCTCCGCGTATTTTTCTTCCATCACCAAAAAACTCGCTTCCTGAAAAATCTTTTCCTCGCCGACGCATCGGCGCACCGCATCCAAAGGCGCTTTTCCCTTCCGAAACCCTTTTATCTCAAGTCCTGCGCCAAGTTTTTCGCACGCGCGCGGAAAAGCGCCATTGACCGTTTCGGCCGGCACCGTTATTTCCCACATGCACTGTGATTGAGGCAGTTTTTTAAATATCACTCCTTCCATGAAAAATACAAAAATTAAATATCAAAATGCAAAATGACAATGTAAAATTTCAAAATCATTCACGCGCAAGTGCGAGAATTCATTAATTTTGATTTTTGATTTTTGATTTTTGATGTTTGTAAAGCTCCATCCCCTCCCGTATCACCGCCAACGCCGCGGCCTTTCCTTCTATCGCGAGTATATGCACTTTCTTCCCCTCAAGATTTTTATACTCCTGAAAAAAATGCGTGAGTTCCTTTTTGAAGTGGTCCGACAAATCGGCCAAATCCCGGTATTCGGAAAAGCGCGGGTCTTTGGCGGCGGCCGCGATTATTTTTTCATCCTTGTCCCCGTTGTCTATCATCCGTATCACCGCGATGGGACGCACCTCCACCATTACTCCGGGTAAAAGCGGATGAGTCGTCATCACAAGCGCATCCAGCGCATCGCCGTCGTGCCAATGCGTTTGCGGCAAAAACCCATAATCAAGCGGATAATGCATGGGGGAATAAAACACGCGGTCAAGCTTGATAATACCCGTTTCTTTGTCCACTTCGTATTTGTTGGAAGACCCCCGCGGAATTTCTATAATCACATTGCACTGTTCCGGCGCATTCTTACCCAATGGAATATTAAGGATGTTCATATAAAAAATTCAAAGTGCAAAAATCAAAGTGCAAAATTATTGTGTTCCGCTTTCAGCGGAACGAATTTTAACATTTTGCACTGTCATTTTACATTTTGATATTTACATTTTACATTACTCTTGAGCCTTCGTTTTCTCATCTTCTTCACGAACTGCTTCCGTTATGCTTTCCACAGCAGACGCAATTTCCTCCTGCTTCACCGCTTCTTCCACCGCCGGCCGCACATCTATTTTCCAACCCGTAAGCCGCGCGGCGAGACGCACATTTTGCCCGCCTTTGCCGATTGCTAAGGAAAGCTGGTCGTTGGGCACTATGGCTTTCGCTTCTTTTTGGTCCGCGCGCACCTCCACGGTAATCGCTTTCGCGGGAGAAAGCGCGGACGCGATGAATTTCGCAGGGTCCTCTTCCCATTCAATAATATCAATTTTTTCTCCGCCCAATTCGGAAATGACCGCGTTCACCCGCGTGCCTTTCTGTCCTACGCACGAACCAATTGGGTCAACGCCCTCTTGCGTGGAGGCAACGGCTATTTTAGAACGGGAACCCGCTTCGCGCGCGATCGCTTTTATCTGCACCGCCCCCCCGGCGATTTCAGGCACTTCAATTTCAAAAAGCTTTTTAATCATCGTCGGATGCGATCGGGAAACCACCACTACCGGCCCCTTTGCCGTCACATCCACGCGCGCCACAAACACCTTCATCCGTTCGCCGATGCGATAACGATCCCCCTGTACCTGCTCTTCAGGATACATAACCGCCGAGGTTTTGCCCAAATCAAAAATGACATTCTTCCATTCAAACCGCTGTACCTGCCCGTTCACTATTTCTCCCTCCTTTGACTTGTATTCAGAAAGCACCGTTTCGCGTTCCGCCTCGCGCAAACGCTGTACAATGACCTGCTTTGCCGTCTGCGCCGCAATACGCCCGAAGTCGTCGTGCGGCGCGAGCGCGAAAATAATTTCATCTTCAAGTTTTGCGTCGGGTTTGATTTTCTGCGCATCCTCAAGCATGATATGGCGCTCGGGATTAAAAACGACCTTGCGCACCTCTTCCGCCTCGCCGCCCTCTTCCTGCGCGGACATTTCCCTTTCTTTGCCGTCTGCCGCAGTGTCCTGCGCGGCAAGCGCGGCATCTTCCGGGTCTTTCAGCATGCTCTCGTCAACCACAGTTTTCACCTGATGCATTTTTACCGTTCCCGTTTCCGCATCAAGCGTCGCGCGCACAATCTGTCCGCGTTCCCCGTAATCCTTTTTATACGCGGCGGCAATGGCCATCTCAATGGTTTCAATGACCTTTTCTTTCGGAATTCCTTTTTCTTCCGCGATTTGATTCAACGCGGACAAAAATTGTTTTGTGTCTATCATTCGCTTTGCTCAAGTTAAAAGTTTAAAATGCAAAGTGCAAAAATGCAGTGTCGCTTTGCGACTTATTATAAATCCGTCGCGAAACGACTCCTTAACTTTGCGCTTTTAACCTTTCACTTTGAACTTAAATAAAAAGTCTGTTCTCATGAACAGACCCATAACATCCACACTCTCATAATAAAAAGTATACCCGTATATAAAAAAACAGTCAAATCTTCAGAAGTCGGACTTCTGAAGATTAATTCAAATCTCTAAGGAATTCCACCAGAAGGCGCACGCCGAAGCCGGAGCCGCCTTTTTGTTTGTATCCTTGCTTTTCTGGCAACATCGCGGTACCGGCAATATCAATGTGCGCATAACGCTTATGCCCTGCGATAAATTCTTTTAAAAATAATGCCGCCGTAATGACTCCCGCGGTTTTGCCGCCGATATTTTTCACATCCGCGATATCGCTTTCAATTTGTTTTTTATAACAATCGTCAAGCGGCATTGCCCACAGCTTTTCGCCCGTTTTCTTGCCCGCGTCCGCAAGCGAGGCGGCCAATGCATCGTCCGTCGCCAGCACTGCGGCATAATGACTGCCAAACGCCGCGACGCACGCGCCTGTCAGCGTCGCCACATCAATAAGATAATCGGGCTTCAACTGGGAAACGGCAAAATGCAAAGCGTCCGCAAGGATAATCCTTCCTTCCGCATCGGTATTCAGCACTTCTATTGTTTTACCCGATGCTGATTTGATAATATCCCCCGGGCGATACGCTCTCGCGCTCGGCAGATTTTCCACCGCGGGGATTATGCACGCAAGCGGAACGGGAATCTCAAGCCGCACCGCGGCAAAAAACGCCGCCATAACCGCCGCC
>CAZRNH010000049.1:0-5182 GCA_964601445.1 uncultured Candidatus Saccharibacteria bacterium | reverse complement strand
GTATTTATTTGACCAGCGGATTGCCGAGCGAATTGCTTCGTCGCCGATGCGCACTCCGTGGTGCGTTTCGTAGGATTCCCGCGCGGAAGAAAGAATCGCGAAGGTATTTTCTTCCGTTTCTTCTCTAATAATTATCGGCTGAAATCGTCTTGCCAGCGCCGCGTTTTTTTCTATGCTTACGCGGTATTCTTCGGGCGTGGTGGCCGCAATAAGCCGTATGTCGCCTTCGGCAAGCGCGGGCTTGAGCATATTTGCCAGGTCAAGGGATCCGGACGCGCTTCCTGCGCCGATAATGGTGTGGATTTCGTCAACAAATAATATAACCTCCTCGCTTTTGGCTTCTTCCATAATATCTTTGAACCGCGCTTCAAATTCTCCGCGATACATCGTGCCCGCTACCATAAGCCCCACATCAAGCGAAAAAATCTGTGTTCCCAAAAGCTCGGCGGGCGCGGTACTATGCGCGATACTGCTGGCAAGTCCGTGGACAATAGCCGTTTTTCCCACCCCCGCTTCGCCCACCAAGAGCGGATTATTTTTATTTTTTCTCAACAGCGTGCTGGTGAGGCGCAGGAGCTCTTTTTCTCTTCCCCAAAAACGAGGCAGTTTTCCTTCCCGCGCGCGCGCCGTGAGATTGTCGCAGAAAAACGATAATGCGGGAAATCTCCTCGCTTCAGTTTTAGGTGACAACTTGCCCGGCGCGCGGCGCGCCGCGGCGCGGGTGCTCTCTCCTTTCCCCTGCGTTTTCAGGCGGGTCAGATGCGCGGTGGATTCTAAAATATGTTCAAGCTGATGCGTTATTTTTTGATGCGATTTTTGAGCGGCGAGCGCGCTGGAACAGCGCATAATGCCAAGCAGGAGATGTTCCGTGCCTATCCAGTTGTGGCCGTAAAACGCCGCCGCCTCCGCCGCTTTTTTAATGATGTCTTTTACGGTCCGGTCAAACGGGATGTGCGCCGTTTCTTTTTCGTTATGCGCCGCGACGGACTCGGCTCGTTTTGCGTTCCGCGGAAAGCGGATATTATTAAGCGTGAGAATGTTGTAGCCCAGGCATCCTTTTTCGGAAAGCAGAGCGTTGACTAAATGCGCCGCGCCGACCGCAAGCGCGCCCGCGCGTCCCGCCTCTGCGGTTGCCGACTGCAAAACGCGCTGGGCGTGCGCGGTGAATTTTTCAAACGGATTTTTTATGATTTCGTCCATGGCGATACTGTAACATAGCGCGCGCAAAACGCAAATGTTAAAGGATAAGGCCACAGTTCAAAAATTAAAACTTTTGCGCTTTGAGCTTTGGTTTTGAGCTTTGACCTTTGCGCTTTGAGCTTAATTGAGATGGTCCGGATCGCGCACTTCCACGGTAAAATAATATATGTTTTGCCAGGTAAGTTCGGTGCCGATGTAGGAATAGGTAATACCCCGTCGTTCTTGAGGCGCGGGATTATACTCGTTGTACGGCGAAGCATATGTTTGCGTAAAAGAGAAAGCCGGGGCTAACACGGTGGTAGTATCGTCGCCACCGCACGAAATATCCGTAAACTGGTTTTTATTGGCGTCGCAGGCGTAGTCATATACATTGATTGTATATTGCGCCATCGGATCGCCTTCGCTGTCGCTGTAGTCAAATGAAAGCCGTTGCGTAAACGGCGTATCGGCGCTACATCGGTTCAGAAAGGTGGATTGCAGATTGGAAGCGACTGGCGGCGCGTTCGGGAGCGTGCCCGCTATCCATACTTTATATTTAGGGATTATGGTAACTCCGTCTTTTTGCGGACATCCGGCAGGCGCGCTTGTATCGTTGACATCCATAACGCCGTTGCCGTTGGTGTCACAGTTCAAATGACTGAAACTCAACCATCCCAGCACATGACTTCCCCATGCCCAGCCGGCAAACTCGTTTCCCGTGCTGATGACGGTGTAAGAAGCGCTTGCCGGAGGGGTAAAAATAGCGGTACAACTTTTATTGGCATCCATAGTGATTATGCCATCGGTACAGTCGGCATCTCCGCTCCAGCCGCCGAATATGGAGCCGATATTAGGGGTTGCGGTTAGAGTAACTGAAGTCCCGCCGTTAAAATTAGCCGAGCATGTCGCGCCGCAGTTGATGCCTGCCGGCGCAGAAGCAACCGTGCCCGCGCCTGTGCCGGATTTGGCGATAGTGAGAGTATATGTCGGTGGAGCGGTAACGGTAAATCCGTTTGCGAGCATCCCGAATTGCGCGTCCGGATTAGTGACTACTACATTCCATGTGCCGACCGCGGCGCTCGTGAGGGGGCATGTTCCCCCGCTTAAAGTCGTGGCATTGGTAAACGAAACGCCCGTGCAGACAATATCCGCCTGCCCTGTTCTGGTAAGTTTCACCGCCGCGTTGTTTTGAAAATTCGCGCCGGTAACAGAAGTGAGCGTGACATCAGCATTATTAACTCCGCTTGTCGGGTTAATGGCGGTAACGGCGGGGGCGGCTATATTAAAATTTGCAATACAGTTTGTATCAGTTTGAGCTATGAATGATCCTCCACTACAGCCGGCATCTCCGCTCCAGCCGGTAAAAACCGATCCTGCGGAAGCGGTGGCAGTCAGAGTGTAATTAGTCGGAGGATTAAAATTCACCGATTGAGAAGCGCAAGTGGGACCGCAAGTAACGGTTGTAGACGGAGTTCCGAATCCCGAGCCGGATCCGGATGCGGTTCCCGATCCGGCGCCAGATTTAGTAATAGTAAAAGTGTGCTGTAGAGTTCCAAACGCTCTTAATTCCCGCGTAACAACGGATACGGAGTTGGTAGAATTAACAGCGCTCATACCCCCGGTTCCTTGAACTCTTACTCCGGAAACATTAGACCATGAACCAGAGTATGTTATTGTTGCTATTGTTCCTGAAGGAAGGTTTGTGATGTTAGTTATCGGCGATATATTGACCCAGCTTCCTCCTATATTTAATTCTAATCTAAAATCACTTGAAACATCATCCCATATGAGATTTTGAGTGTATTGATATTGATAGTCAATCTCAATCCTATTAATATAAACAGGTTGAGGGAAGGTTACTGTGGCGAAATGCATAGCATAACAAGTAGCGCCAAGACTGCCGCCAGTAATAGAACAACTGGATCCAAATGATGTGGCTGTGTTATTATCTCTTACATCATTAGCAAGCCCAATTTGAGTATTTCCTCCCGTTATTGTTCCTGATGCGGTTGAGCCAGAATTAATGCTCCAATTAGCAGTATGTGTTGCCTTGGCGCTGTTTATTGGAGTTAAAGAGAATAGAAAAAATAGTATAATAAAAAAAACAAAAAACAGCAAAACTTTTCCGTGATGAGAGTTATTGTTTTTGAGGCGCTGTTTCATAATGTTGAACGATTGTTTTTAAAACCCTTTATATAGTATATATGATTTTTCAAGTATACCATAAAAAAAACAGCCTCACCAAATAAGATGAGGCTGTTTGAGAGAGATGTTAATCAAAATGTGCCGTTATAGTGGTATCCGCAGTGAGAATAAAATTACAGGCAATACTGGTACTGCCGGCGCAGGGGCCGGTAGTCCATCCTGTAAAAACAGATCTACTGCCTGCGACCGCAAGCCGAGATATTGGCGTGTTGCGGTCGTATAATTCAACCTCGCAGTTATTACTGCCGCAATTCACCTTTCCGCCGACAATTAAGCCGGAGCCCAGGCCCGATTTCACTAAAGTCAAATGCGGAAGGGCGGTATCAAACGCTTTTAACGCATAGGTGACATGTTTTACTCCGGGGGGGTGCATGCCGTCCCCTCCGTTGACATTTCCAGACACCATCACGCGCATTGCCGACACATTGGTCCATGTGCCGGTGGCGGTTGATACTTCAGCGACTGAAGATGTCGCTGTTGAATTGGAGATGACGGTTACCCATGCGCCGCCTATGTTTAATTGCACGGTCCATGATATCCGACCGGCTTCCGATGGCATAAGAGTCGGCATATGCCATAATTCCACCCTGCCGATTTGAGAATGTGCGGGAAGATTAACTTGGGCGGTATATCCTATGGCGCAATTGATGGGCGCTTCAGAGCCGAAAATAAATCCGCATTGCGCTCCGAAGCCAACCGTAGCGCGGTCATCCCGTATGTTATTTGGGATTGCATTGCTGATCGTTGTGCCCGCAGTGATGGCGCCGGTGGCGGTTGATGACGGATCCGTGCTTCTGTCAATTCCGTCATGTGAAATGTTGTTTGACGGCGAATCACCAATCACTTCGCTTGGCGCGCTTGCCGCCGCGGTGGTGAAATTCAATATATCGCCGCATACGGTGTGTGACGGATTTTGCGGTTCGTTTGTTCCGCTCCATACGCACATTCGGTAGTAGTAAGTTATCGAAGGATGTAATGATTCCTCTCCCAACTGTGCGCTGGAAACTTTTTTTAGTATCCCGGTGAAGATGCCGCCGCCACCCTGCTCTCGCTTGGACATCCTCGTCCCTTCTCTAAATGGAGAATTAAGTTCCGGATCGGTTCCCAGCTCAAAGTACGGAAAGTGTAAGTCCGCATTGATGTTTTTTACGGAACCGGATACCTTTGCCATATTTTGCCCGACGAAATCGGGCGGATTGGTGGTTACGGATTCGGTCTGACTTCCATTTTTAGAGTCAGAGTCAGATCTACCGCATCCGACAATAATAAAAACAAGAACAACCAAGAAAAAACACGCAATGCGCTTTTCCATCGGACTATCCTCCTATTTATTTAATTGTGAAAGTCAGAAAATATAAATCCTTTTTAGTAAATGAGATTATATATCACTTCCTTTATTTTGTCAAATCTCCCGAAGTCCGACTTCGGGAGAGATTATGCTTTTAATTGAACGCCTGCATTTTCGGCAAGCTGTAAAACCCAGCGCTCTATTCTGTCAACTTTATGCGCAAGCATAACTATTTCTTGAAAATACATATCCGCTTTATGCGCCCCTTGAAATCCTCCGCTCATCTTTTCATACACCTCACTGAACCCTTCGTCCATCTTCTCATGGACTGCAACGAACTTTTTATTGACCTCAACAAATCTTTTATCTACTTCGCCAAACTTTTTATCTACACCCAAAAACCCCTTTCCCATCATAAGAGCGAGATCGTTTAACGAAACTGATTTTTTCTTTTTATTTTTCATATTCAGTCAGGAAAATACGGTTGCATTATATCATTCGCATAAAGTG
>CAZRNH010000048.1:0-5368 GCA_964601445.1 uncultured Candidatus Saccharibacteria bacterium | reverse complement strand
TGAACCGCCGCTATACCCACCCCAAGGGTACGGACTGCCGTTATCCGATGGCCCGACCGTGACAACGAAAAATAAATTTTTCTAAAATTCCCGTTAGAGTAAAACCATTTACTCTAACCCCCAAGGGTACGGACTGCCGTTATCCGATGGCCCGGAAATTTACTGCATGTTAATTATATCACATACAAAAACCCCTCGCATTTCGCGGGGGATAGGCATGTGCTTTATTTTTTAGTTTTATGAGCGGTGCGGATGCATCCCGTGCACGCTTTTATGGAGACGCCGTCAACCATCATCCGCTGGAGATTGGGGTACTTTCTTTTTTTCGTGGTTGGATTGTATTTGCCGCGGAGTTTTCTTCGCACCGTCACGAGCGCTGAAGTTTTTCCGCACAGGAGGCACATTCTCGGCATAAATCGTATAACATGTAACATATAGCATGAAGCGTTCATCTAAGGAACATTTCATGTTTCAAGTTACAAGTTACAAGTTACAAGACAGCGTAGCATGCTCTTTAAAAATATGCAACAGTTTGTTATAGTCAGAGTATTATGCTTCTCTTTCAATTATTTGCGAACGACTCTGCGCTGATTATTCCATGGTTTGCCGCATTGCTTATTGCCATTACCGTGCATGAGTTTTCGCACGGGTTTGCGGCATATCAGCTGGGAGACGATACCGCATATCAAGCCGGGCGTCTTTCCCTTAATCCGCTCGCGCATTTGGATGTGCTCGGATCCGTTATGCTTTTGCTGGTCGGTTTTGGCTGGGCGAAACCGGTGCCCATAGATGTCAGGCGCGTGAAAAAGGGGCGGCTCGGCGTGTTTTTGGTCTCGTGCGCGGGCATTTTCGTGAATATGGCATTAGCTGTCGCATGCGCGCTTGCGTTGAAAGTGTTTTTCGCGCTGACCGGCATTGACGCGCTTAATTACTTGGTGAAGTTTCTCGCATTTCTCATCTACATCAATCTCTCGCTTTTTGTATTTAATCTTATTCCCATCGCGCCGCTTGACGGCTATCGTATGTTTGAAAGCATCGCGCCGCGCGCGTTCAGCCGTTTCGCGCCGTTTATGGAGCAGTGGGGATTTTTTATTCTTTTGGCGCTGGTGTTCATGACTAATATTGTCGGGCACCTTATCTCATTTTTTATTTTTCTTTTTTCCTTGTTATTCCAGCTCCCCGTATTTCATTTGGCGTTCGGAGGGTTGTAGGAGGTATTGAGAATTGACTTTCTCCGCGCTATTTGTTAGTTTTACATACATTGTGTATTGTTTCTGTTTTTTTTGTATTTTGTATCGCATTTAAGTAGTAACGCATATGCCTACCATAAATCAACTCGTCAGAAGAAAGAGAAGGCAGAAAGTTCAGAAAACAAAGTCGCCTGCGATGGCGCGCAGTTTCAACACGCTTCACAATAGGCCGAAATTTCATGCTTCGCCTTTTAAGCGCGGCGTGTGCACCGTGGTAAAGACCATCACGCCGAAAAAGCCGAATTCGGCTTTGCGCAAGGTGGCGAGGGTCCGGCTCACCAATGGCATGGAGGTGACCGCTTACATCGGCGGGGAAGGCCATAATTTGCAGGAACACGCGGTAGTGATGATTCGCGGCGGAAGAGTGAAGGACTTGCCGGGCGTGCGCTATCACATCGTGCGCGGCGTACTTGACACTACCGGCGTGGAAAAGCGTAATAGAGGAAGGTCAAAATACGGCGCAAAGCGGCCGAAGAAAACATAAAACATGGAGCAGGGAGCAGGGAATAGGGAACAGAATAAGGAAATGACAAAATCAATTAGGAAATAATAAGGAAATAAGGAAATCATGAGAAGAAAAGCAAACTACAAAAGGGAAATAGAGCCGGACTTTGTGTACAACAACGCCATATTGGCGAAATTTATCAACGCGATCATGAAAGAAGGCAAGAAAACGGTCGCGGAAAAGATAGTATATGGCGCGCTTGACAAAGTAAAGGAAGAAACACAGAAAGATCCGATGGAAACATTTGATTTGGCGCTTAAAAATGTGTCTCCGCTTGTGGAATTGAAATCGCGCCGCATCGGCGGAGCGAACTATCAGGTTCCCCGCGAGGTAAGAGGAGAGCGGCGCCAGGCGCTTTCTTTCCGCTGGCTCATCGGCGCGGCGCGGGCGAAAAAAGGAAAAGCGATGGCGTTGAAACTTGCCGAAGAAATTTTACTCGCCGCCAAGAATGAAGGCGCCGCTATTAAGAAAAAAGCGGATGTGCATCGCATGGCGGAGGCAAACAAGGCGTTTGCGCATTTCAGCTGGTAGATGGGAGGAATAATGAAGTATGAATTCTGAATCGGGAATAAAATCCTTGTATTCATAATTCCTTATTCTTAATTCCTTATTCATAACTTATTGTATGCCCAGAAAATACCCTTTAGAAAAAACAAGAGATATCGGTATCATCGCTCATATTGACGCGGGAAAGACCACCATGTCGGAGCGCGTTCTTTTTTATACCGGCGTGGCGCATAAAATAGGCGAGGTGCATACGGGGGACACGGTGATGGACTGGATGGAGCAGGAGCGCGAGCGCGGTATTACCATTACCGCGGCGGCCACGACTTGTTTTTGGACTCCCACCTACGCCAAAATTGATAAGGCAATGGAGCATCGCATTAATCTCATAGATACGCCGGGCCATGTTGATTTTACCGTGGAAGTGGAACGCAGTTTGCGCGTGCTTGACGGCGGGGTGGTGGTGTTTGACGGAGTGGCTGGCGTTGAACCGCAATCGGAAACCGTGTGGCATCAGGCGGATAAATATAAAGTGCCGAGAGTGTGTTTTATCAATAAACTTGACCGTACCGGCGCGGATTGGGAAAAGGATGTCGCCTCTATTCATGAGCGGCTGAATCCGAAAGCGATTCCCGTGCAGATTCCGGTGGGCGCCGAAGATAAATTTGAAGGCGTGATTGATTTGGTTACCGAGCAGTTTATTTCTTTTTTAGGCGAACACGGAGAGAATCTTGTTTTTGCCGCGATTCCGGAAGCGGAAAAAGCGCGCGCGAAAAAATACCGCGAAGCATTGCTTGACAGAGTCGCCGGAGAGGATGATGCGCTGACTGAAAAATATCTGAACGGAGAAGTTATTTCCGTCGCTGAATTGAAAAGCGCAATACGGCGGCTTACTATTTCCGGAGTCATTAACCCCGTTTTGTGCGGCTCCGCGCTGAAAAACAAAGGCGTCCAGCTGGTGCTTGATGCGGTGATTGACTATCTTCCTTCGCCGTTGGACAGAGGCGCGGTAACAGGCATTGACCCGTCAACCGAAAAAGAAGCTGTGCGCAATCCTTCCGATGCGGATCCGTTTTCCGCGCTTGCATTCAAAATAGCGACTGACCCGTTCGTTGGTTCGCTCGCCTTTTTTCGCGTATATTCCGGCGTGCTTGCCAAGGGGTCGTATGTGTATAATTCTACGAAAGGAGAAAAAGAACGCATTTCCCGCATCGTGCGTCTGCACGCGAACCAGCGCGAAGAAGTGGATGAAATTTTTGCGGGGGAAATCGGCGCCGCGGTGGGTTTAAAAAATACTACAACCGGAGATACGCTTTGCGATGAGGAACATCCCATTATCCTTGAGCGGATTGTATTCCCGGAGCCGGTTATTTCCATTCGCATTGAGCCGAAGACAAAAGCTGATCAGGAAAAAATGGGGCTTGCTTTGCGCCGTTTAGGCGATGAAGACCCGACATTTCGCATACGCGTTGACCATGAGACCGCCGAAACCATTATTTCCGGCATGGGAGAATTGCATCTGGAAATTCTTGTTGACCGCATGTTCCGTGAGTTCGGCGTGGGAGCCAATGTGGGTACTCCGCAGGTTGCGTATAAGGAAACCATAAGGAAATCGGCGGAAGCGGAGGGGAAATACATCAGGCAGTCGGGAGGCAGAGGCCAGTACGGACATGTAAAATTGCGCATTGAGCCGCTTGAGCGCGGCGTCGGATTTGAATTTGAAAGCGAATTAAAAGGAGGCGCGATACCGCATGAATATATTCCCGCGGTGGAGAAGGGCGTGAAAGAAGCTTTAGACAGGGGAGTATTGGCGGGGTATCCCATAAAAGATGTGCGCGTTGTTTTGTATGACGGCTCGTATCACGAAGTGGACTCGTCCGAGTCCGCATTTAAAATTGCGGGTTCCATGGCGGTGCAGGAATGCGTGAAAAGAGCCAATCCGGTTATTTTAGAGCCGATAATGAAAGTGGCGAGCATTACCCCCGCCAAATTTTTGGGAGATGTGACGGGCGATTTAAATTCAAAACGCGGAAAAATAGAGAGCATAGAAGACAGAGGCAATATGAAGGTTATTGCGGTGAAAGTGCCGCTTGCGAAAATGTTCGGTTATTCAACCCAGTTGCGCTCCATGACGGAGGGAAGAGCTTCATTTTCCATGGAATTTTCCCATTACGAAGAAGTGCCTAAAAATATTGCGGATGAAATTATCGCGGGAAAGGTGAAATAAATAATGAATTACGAATTATGAATTAAGAATAAAGAATAAAGATAAAAATATCAGTATTCATAATTCTCCATTCAATTTATTATATGCTCGATGAATTCAAACACATATTCAAGACGCTGAAAAAGGGCATCGTGGTGATGGAAAACGGAAAGCCGAGTTATGTGGTGGTTCCGTTTGAGGAATTTGAGCGGGTGGCTAACGAGGACGAGAAAAGCGCGCGATTCGGGCCTCTGCGCGATGTGTCGCCCATTGACGATGCCGGTCTTATTCAGAAAATGATAGCGCAGGATTCCGGCGAACTCCGCCAAATTGATGCGGACTCTTTACCCGACGATGAAATTAAAGCGGTGCTTGACGCGCTGGACAGGGAAAAAGAGGCGCATGCCGGCGCATATGCGTCATCGGGCGGCTTCCCGGAACCGTCTGCCGAACAGGAAGTGAAAAAGGTACACTTGGAAGACCTGCCTTTTTAACGCGCCGTGTAACATCAGTTGACATTTTTTACAGCTTTGTTTACAATGTTTCTATCTTGTTTTTGATGTAATTTTTTATGTTGTAATTTATAATTCATAATTAAAAAATATATGGCGGAAAAATTTGAACGGACAAAGCCCCACATGAATGTGGGCACCATAGGTCATGTGGACCACGGCAAAACAACATTAACGGCGGCGATTTTGCATTCGCTTAATTTAGCGGGCATGAAGGCGCGCGTGGAGAGCGTGGATCAGATTGATTCGGCGCCGGAAGAAAAAGCGCGCGGCATTACCATTGCTCTGCATCACTCCGAATACGAGTCCGCAAAGCGCCACTACGCGCATATTGACGCGCCCGGTCACGCGGACTATATCAAGAACATGATTACCGGCGCGGCGCAGATGG
>CAZRNH010000047.1:0-5412 GCA_964601445.1 uncultured Candidatus Saccharibacteria bacterium | reverse complement strand
CGCGCCATAAGTCGGCTTCAAACCGACCACGCCGCAAAAAGAGGCGGGTTGTCTAATGGACCCGCCCGTATCGGACCCAAGCGCGAACACCGCCTGTAGAGACGCGACCGCCGCCGCCGAACCGCCCGAAGATCCGCCCGGAACGCGCGCGGTATCCGCCGGATTTTTTGTCTTAAAAAAGGCGGAGTTCTCGGTGGAAGAACCCATCGCAAACTCGTCCATATTCGTTTTCCCAAGCACTATTGCGCCTTTTTCTTTTAGGCGCGACACCGCGAAAGCATCGTAAGACGCAATATACTTTTCAAGTATTTTTGACGCGGCCGTCGTGCGCGTTCCTTTCACCAGCATATTGTCTTTCACCGCGCACGGTACGCCGGCCAAAAGAGATACAGGGTCTCCTTGCTGAATTTTTTCATCCACTTTCCGAGCCGCATCGCGAGCCGCCTCAAAATGACAGTCCAAATACGCGCGAATATCTGTATCGGTTTCTTTCACGCGCGCAATAAACACATTCGCCAATTCAACGGCGGACAGCTCCTTTGCTACGAGTTTCTGATGAATTTGTTTTATTGAGAGCTTAAGAAGTTCTTCCATAACTTCGCATCACGAATTATGAATGAGGAATCAAGAATAAATTCGTAATTCATAATTCTTGATTCTTTATTTTTTATTCTATTTCACAGTATCGCTTTCACTTTCACATATCCGTCTTCTTTGTCCGGCGCGGCATTCACCAACGCGAAAGAAAGCTCCGCATCCGCCGCGCGGGCGGTTTCATCGGCGCGAAATACATTATGCGCCACGCCGCCCGAACCCGTGACCGGCACGCCTTTGGTATCCACGCTTTCCAGCTCGGATACATGCGCTAAAATAGAAGAAAGCTCGCCGGCGAAGCATTCAGTTTCCTTTTCCGAAATCTGAAGGCGCGAGAGTTGTGCGATATGTTTTACTGCGGGAATGTCCATAATAATAACTCAAAACGCAAAGGTCAAAGCGCAAAGATTGATGCCGTTTTGCATTTTATTTTTGGTTTTTGGTTTTTGAGTTTTGGTTTTAACCTCTGCGCTTTGCGTTTTGAGCGTATTACATTCATGCGTTGAAAATTAAAAATTTATTGCAACATCTTTAGAAATACTTCTTCATCTATTATTGTTACGCCAAGTTTCTTCGCCCGCTCATATTTTGAACCCGGATGCGCGCCCGCCACGAGATAATTCGTCTTGACCGATACCGCGCTTTGTACGCCGCCGCCCTGTTCCCGTATTTTTTCTTTCGCATCGTCCCGCGTCATGCCGGCAAGCTCTCCGGTGAGCACAAAACTTATTCCTTTAAGCTTTTGCGCTCTGTTTTGAACATGCGGCGGGCGTTGAATAATAATACCCGCATTTGCCAACTTTTGCAAAAGCCGCTCTCCGTAAGAAGAATGAAAATACTCGTATATGCTTTGGGCGGCTTTTGGTCCGATACCGGGAATTTTCTGAAGATCATCTAAAGAAAGTTTCTGAAATATTTCCGCTACATCAATAATTTTGATTTTTGATTTTTGATTTTTGATTTTAGCAATTACTTGCTTTGCAAGTAATTGCGCGGTCTCCTCTCCCACATGGAGTATTCCCAAAGAAAAAATAAACTTCGCAAGCGGAATCGTTTTGGCGCGCTTGACGGCTGAAAGAAGATTATCCGCCGATGTATCCGCGAAACGCTCAAGCGGCAACACATCCGCTTTTTCTATGGAAAAAATATCCGCCTGATCCGAAACCAATCCCGACTCGGAAAGCTGGCTTAAAATCTTTTCCCCCAGCCCGCGGATATCAAACGCCTTGCGCGACACGAAATGAGAAAGCGCCTCTTTATTTTTCGCGGGGCATTTTGTATTGACGCATTTCGCGATGACTTCCCCCTCAAGCCGCGCAATCGGCTCTGTGCACGCGGGACATTCTTTCGGCATCATAAACGGTCTTTCTTTCCCCGTGCGGAGATTGGTGAATACGCCGGTGATTTTTGGTATCACATCGCCTGCCCGTTTCACCGAAACCGTATCGCCTATGCGCGCGCCTAATCGCCCGATTTCATCCTCATTATGAAGCGTCGCGTGTGAAACCATCGTGCCTCCGATGGATACGGGCCGAAGGCGCGCCACGGGAGTCAGCGCGCCCGTGCGCCCCACCTGCACGACAATATCCTCAAGTACGGTCGTCGCTTCCTCCGCGGGAAACTTAAATGCGACGGCGCCGCGGGGCGCTTTCCCCACAAAACCAAGCCGTTCAAATGTGGCGCAATCGTTTACCGCAACCACCACGCCGTCTATTTGATACGGCAATGTTTCGCGCGCTTTTTCTATCTTCTCATAAAACGCAAAGACATCTTCAAGAGCGGCGCACTCAAGCGCATATATGTCTGTTTTAAAACCAAACATACGCAATGCTTCATGTTTTTCATGATGGGTCTTCAGACCAAGATCGGTAATAATATCGTACGCTAAAAAATCAAGTTTGCGCGACGCGGCAATTGCCGGAGAAAGCTGGCGGATGGACCCCGCCGCCGTATTGCGCGGATTGGCATACAACGGCTCTCCCGCTTTCTCTCGTAGCGCGTTTATTTCCTTAAAAACCTTTTTTGTCATAAATACTTCTCCGCGCACTTCTATCACTCCATGAGAAATGTTTCTCAAGCGCGTCTTCATTGAAGTATTTTTACATTCATGCGAATCGGCCAAAACAAGCGGAATCGCTTCTATCGTCTTCAGATTTTCCGTCACCTCTTCCCCTACCGCGCCGTCGCCGCGCGTAGAACCGACTTTCAAGATACCGTTTTCATACACAAGAGAAATGGCAAATCCGTCTATTTTCAGCTCCGCAAAATAACCGTATCTTCCGTTGGGATGTTTTTTTTTCATTCGCGCCTCCCACTCAAGCATATCATTCTCCGAAAACGCGTCTTCCAAAGAAAGCATCGGCGCCGCATGAGTTACTTTTTTAAATCCTTTGAGCGGTTTTCCTGCCACGCGCCGGGAAGGAGAATCAGCGGTGAGTAATTGCGGGTATTCCCGCTCAAGCAAAACCAGCTCATTTTTAAGCGAATCAAGCGCCGCATCTGAAATTTCCGACCGGTCAAGCACATGATACAGGTACCGGTGATGATTTATTTCTTTCTTGAGTTTTTCTATCCGTACTTTTGCATCCTGTTTTTTCATATTTCAAGTTTCAAGTTCCCGGTTTTAAGTTATATGTATTATAAAATCTAAATTGCCAATATTCCAGCTATCGCTTTTTTATTGGCAATTCAATTTGAAAAATATCATAAAAACTTCGTGAATAAATGTTTTGCTTCAAGTTTCAAGTTATATGATTAAAGGTTTTCGTACACGATTTCAATCGCGCGGTTGACAGCGTCGAAAGACCCCTTCCCCACCAAGCGGGTACAATCGGGTGCAGTTGAACCGGCAGAACATCCTGCAACGGTTCCTTTCACGGTCGCGGGATACACATCCACACTGCACTTTTTATGCAGAGCGCCCGCGCTTCCGAATAAACCCGCCGCGCATATTGTTTCGGGAAATTTATAATGAGTCGCCGTTTCTTGTATCAGCGTGGTGGAATTGAAATCTGTGAAAGACGGCGCTATTTTCCTTGTTTGAAGAAGCGTATATTCCACCGCGGAATCGGCGACATACACCGCCCGCAAAGAATCCCCGACCTCTTTTGAGATTTTAAACTCTCTCACTTGCACGGTTGCCACAAACAGCGCGGTGGCAAGCGCACTGCTCATCACCAGCATCGCAAGATAAATGGTAATGCCCTTCTCGTGAAGCGTGAAGCCCTTCGCGTGAAGCGTGAAGCGTGGAGCGTGAAGCGTGGAGCGTGGAGCGTGGAGCGTTTTTTGATTGTATATGTTATATTTCATGTTTCAAGTTTTAAGTTTCACGCTTCAAGATTCAAGTTTCATGTTTCAAGTTTTAAGTTTCACGCTTCAAGATTCAAGTTTCACGCTTCAAGATTCAAGTTTCAAGTTTCAAGTTTTAAGTTTCACGCTTCAAGATTCAAGTTTCAAGTTTCAAGTTTTGCGTTATAGCGTTCTTGGCGATATAGTCGTCTGCACATTAATACTCGTATTCACCTCTACGGCGGCGATAGATTCCATTTGCATTATCACAGTGACGCGCGGCTGGGCGATGGGGGTCGCGGAAATACCGGAGGCGTCAAACACAAGCGAGCCGACTCGCACGCTTGAGGGAGTAATCGATTCCGCAGGAAACGCGTCGCTTATATCATCGTCAAACATAATCTTGCCGGCGGCGGAATCAAGATAAAACACAAGCTGGCGGCTGGGATCGCGATGCGGCATATTGGAATAAAAAAGAATGCGGCAATTGACACCCCCGCACGCGCCGCCGCTGTCGTTTATTACTATCGGCTTCGCAGGGCTCACCGCCATCATCCGCAATTCTTTCGCCATCACCTCCATCGCGTACCGCGCGTTATCGGCCGTATTTTGAAGCGTAATCGTTTTTTTCTGTCCCTTTAAAGATACCGCGAACGCGCCGCCTGCGACCGAAACCACCGTCGCAAAAACGCCGATGGCGACTATTAATTCTATAAGAGAGTACCCCTTCTCGTGAAGCGTGAAGCGTGAAGCGTGAAGTATTTTTTGATTATGTATTTTATGTTTCATGTTTCAAGTTTCAAGTTATGTGTTTCATGTTTCATGACTTACTTCCAATTATACAAATACTCTTCCAAACTGATACTGCAGTTTATGCCGCAGACGACCGACGATACTACCTTTAACTTTTCCGGGTCCCCCGCCGCGGGAGTATCGGGCGGAAAGTACTGCGTGGTAATCGTCCGTGAAAAATCGCTTGCGCCGGTACTATGCGCATAACGCCCGGCAGTAAAGATAAGATTTGAGCCCGCAGAACACGACGCATCAACAGTGTTGTATTCACTGTTATACTGGACGCATCCGTTGGTTAAACTATCAATGCCCTGCGTCCACGGCCTGCCCGCCAGCCAATTGCGGTCCCTTATATTGCGCACCACCTCAAGCCCTTCCTGCGCCAGATTGGCGGCAATTATCTTATGCTTGGTCCGCGAACCGACGCTTATGGAAGCAGTAATCACGAACACCGCCGCGGATATGCCGACGGTGAATACGGATATGGCAACTAAACTTTCCAATAAGGTGAATCCTTTACTAGAATTATGAATAAGGAATGACGAATTACGAATAAAAAACGGCAAATGTGATTTTTTCTTTTTCATAATTCTTAATTCATTATTCATGATTCCGTTTATTGTATTTCCACTCCCCCGAAACGATTCACCTTCACGCTCTTTTGCCTGCCGTCAGGCGATTCAAGCGTAAACAGAATGGAAGGGGTAGTGGTTGCTCCATTTATGTAAGTAATCGGCT
>CAZRNH010000046.1:0-5650 GCA_964601445.1 uncultured Candidatus Saccharibacteria bacterium | reverse complement strand
TTTTTCTTTTTGGTGTTGCCGAATGAAGCGACCCAGTAGGTCAATGTGCTCATTGAGGCGGTGGCGGGGCGATTGTCCGAGCATACGATTTAGTTTCAAGCCACCACGCGCTCCGCGCGTGGCACATCAGCGATTTTGGAAATAGGTTCTAACTTGGCACAATATATCATACATGCTTTATTATATTATGAAACGATATTTTTTCCTCTGTATGAGTATAAAATCTTCAGAAGTCGGACTTCTAACGCAAAAGCCCGCTTCTTGCGAAACGGGCTTTGTGCGAAAACATGCTTACATTTAGAATCGTGCGCTCCTGCCGCCAAAACTCCTCTCGCGAGGGGCGCGGGCTTCCATTGGGCGCGCTTCGTTCACCGTCAAGTTCCGCCCGTCGAGATCCTTCCCATTGAACATCTCAATCGCTTTCAAGGCGTCTTCGTCATTGACCATCTCCACAAAGCCGAAACCTTTGGAGCGGCCTGACATCTTGTCGATGATAACCGTAGCTGACTCTACCGCACCTGCCTGAGAAAACGCGTCTTTCAGCGTATCATTGGTGGTGTTGTAAGACAGGTTACCGACATACAATCTCTTTGCCATAGATAACATCACTTAATTTGCTAATTATCGTAGGGCGACCCTCTCTCGTCGGTTTCTCACAAACGCATGTCTTGGGCACTTGTTTGACAACCTCCTTGAGAACTGACCTACTTATAAGAACGATTATATACTATTATGGGAAAAAATGCAATAGCTGCGCCGTTACAAAACAAAAACCCGGGGAGTGAGTGATAAGCTCCGCCCGGGATTAAGATTCTTGTAAGAATCTTTGAGGCGCCTTGTTAAAGAGGCGTTTACAGGCAAAACACATATTTAATTTGAGAGACATCGCGGTGTACCGCTTGCTTACTATAAAAAACTTTTCGCTTCTCTTTTGCGATACGCGCGCACCCTGCTCCGGGCTTTGCAAATTCAAAATAGTATTTAAAATATAACCCGCTCTTCTCTTTTCGACCTCCGCATCCCGCCCATTAGCAGGACGACGGACACTCTCATCGGATAAAACATCAAGCGCATTAAAAGGTGTTGCGACGCACCCCTAAAGAAAGTTGAACCGGCCGCCGCACATGACCAAGCAAGCCAGTCCCATGCGCGATAACGCGCAAGGCGGGATGCAAAGTGAGTTTTTTGCGGCCGCGCGAGAGCGCGAGCTTCACCGCATTTTCTGTTTTATGCGTGGCGTACGCGATTTCTTTTACTCGTTTTTCCTCCCAATACTTTAAAAACAACGCCTGCCGCTCCCCTTCTGCGAGGCTGTGCGCGGCGCTGTGCACTTTCTGCATATCGTGGCGCATATCCCGCGCGCGCACTGCCTTTTCACTTTCCGCATCCGCGATATCATCCGCGAAATCAAGCGCAACCGTCTTTTTCTTTTTATAATAATTAACGAGCGCGTTATGGGCGATGGTGAAAAGATAATTCAGATAAGGAACTCCTTTGTGCCGATAAGAAGCAATATGCGCAAATGCATGCAGAAAAACATCCTGCGTGAGATCGTCCGCAACCTCCTTTTCGCCGACCCGCCGAAGAAAATATCCTCTTATTTTCTCCGCATGCTTTTGATACAACAGGCCAAACGCCGATTTGTCTTTTTGCGATTTTTCCACTAAAAGAAAATCGCTGTTATAGTGTTCCATATGCTTTTGTCATACATCCGCATGACAAAAGCGCGTGAACACTTGCTATTTATATTATCCTCCAAATCAACACGCATGTCTATTTTTCTGACTGCGATTTATCAACTGATTATACACAGAGTTATACGCATAATTATCAACAGGCATTCTTTTGCTAAAAAACAAAATGCCCCGCGTTTATGCGGGGTATTTTGCATGAATCTATTGAAGAGTTCCTCCATCCTGAAACCCGTCTCTCTCGCTTTCATCAACTACGACGATGTCTTCCCACCTGAAACCGCGCCTGTTAAATACCGCTTCGGAAGGAATCCACTGGCGCTTTACGCCGGAGATAAAGTATACCCTTGCATCCCCCTTCGCGCGTAAAAGCGTCATCCGTCCGACTAAAGAATATCCGTTTAATTCTTTTGCGGAAAGCGTCGTGATATCTTCCCAATCAAGCCCTTGCGCCTCAAAGACCGACGGATCGGTTATGTGCCGTTTTTTGCCGCCTGATAAAAGAAATACTGCGGAGCTCGCGTCACTTTTTACCAATATGTCATCCGAATGAGAATCAATGACCTCCCGCGCCACCGTCACTATTTTGTCCCATCGCAATCCAAGGTCCTCAAACGCTTTCACGCTGGGCACATGCCGCTTTTTCCCTTTTTTAATGACAAACACTTCAGAATTATCCGCCGCTTTCACTACGGTTCCTTCGGAAAAATCATCCGCTTGTCTGAATCTCACCTCCGCGCTTCCACTGAATGCATCCGCCGCTATCATGCCGGAAACAACTACCTGCTTCCGCGTAAATAAGGGAACGGTTGACGATGCGTTGATTTCGGCGGAAGAAGATGTCGCGGCCGCGAATAAATCTATCACCGCGCGGCGGGAAAATTTCATCTCCAAACGGCTTTCGCGATCTTCCCTGCTGTGACTCTCATCATCGTCATCATCATCGCGCCCTCTGCCACGGTCATCTCTGCCGCCGCGGCGATTTTTATGTTTTCCTTCTTTCACTTTCGCGCGCACGGGCGAAAGGACGCCGTTGAGCTTGACCGACGAGATATTCACATCGCGCGCGTCATATCCGTCCGGAAAAGCAACCCGCACTTGAAACCATTTCCCGCCGCTGTGCGCATTCAAAGTTTTCGGCTCAACTTTTATACTCACCGCAATGCTTCCTGCCACGGGCGGCGTGGTGGTCGCGGGAGGAGCAGGAAGCGTTATAAATGAATTGGTTGATGTCGCCATATTCCCCGCGCCATCGCGCGACTTCGCCAAAAAGTGATAAGTGGTGGACGCGGTCAGCCCCGAAATTGATACCGCGTGCGCGGTCGTCGTTGCCGTCTGCAAGGCGCTTATCAAACCGTACGCGGTTGAAGTGCCGTACTCCGCCTGCGTGTCGGCCGGCTCATCGGTTGTCCATGAAATCACGCCCGCGGTCTGCGTGATTCCTGTTACGCTTACCCCGGTGATAACCGGCGGCGTCACATCCGCCGTCTGCGCAAACGCGCCTCCCATCCCCGCAAAAGTATACGCTAAAAAAGCGTACGCAACTATGAATGTCTTTTTTGACATATGTATTGTCATTAATAATAATGAGCTGTTTTTCCAGCTCTGCACATAATTAAGACGACCAAGCTCTCTTCGTGTTACATCTTAATACTGGAACCGCGCGACAAGCAATCCGTTCGCATCGCGCAGGACTATCGCGTCCGCTTCATTGGGCCATATTTCCGCCGATTGATTCAAATACACTCTCCATTCGTCAAGAAGAAAATCAAAATAGGTATACTCTCTTGCCACGCACTGGGAATAACTAAAGCGCTCTTTCATGTAATCGCGGCACTCGGGATCAATAAGTATATCGTTCAAATTCGGCTCCTTGCACGAAGAAATGCCTGCAATCGTCTTTTGGCAATACGAGCTTAATTTTTTCACTTCTTCCTGATTTGACCGCGGGCAGGTAGCGGGCAAAACGGGAGTAAATTTATAATACGCGTTGAGATAACCGATGCATTTATTCAAACGAAAATTGATGCCCGACGGACTTTTCCCGCTAAAAATAACTATCTTCCTTTTTGCGCCCGCCGCAATCGGCGCTTTATATTCGTACAGCGCATGATTTGGTATTTCATGCGCCTCGGACGGAATAATAAAACTGGTGCGGCGTTTTTCGCTCCCCAGCGTCCAGCCGCCTATGGGAATAAGCTCGCCGGCAGTACCGGTAAGCGCTATCTGCTCCTGTGAAATGTCGGTCGCCCGCGGAGAACCGGATAAAGAAATCTTTCCGAAATACGGCGATATTTTCAATTCAAAAGAATAGCTTTTCGGCGTTTTATCCGTAATACCGTCGGGATCTTTCGCGCGCGCGAAAAAACGATATGTCCCGCTTTTTTTTGGAAGCGTTATGCGCCGCTCAATTCCCGAAGACACCCATCCCTGGTCCGCGCCCTCAAGAAAAGTGTCAAACGAAAGCGCGCGATTATCCTGGCGCGCGGGAACGCCGGTAAACCGGAAAGTAACCTGCGGATCCTCCACTATTTTAGACGGCATATCCTGCAATACGGTCAGCGGCCGCGCGATAAATTGCGCCGCTTGCATTTTCCTTCCTTCCCCCATGCTTTTGAGTTTTTTGGAAGAAATATCGTGCACGGAACGCCACTCAAATCCGAGCCGGTCAAAGTCCTGCTCCGTTTCCACCCACCGCCGCGCGCCGTTTTCCACGCGGTATACTTTTACCCCGTCCCCGCCGCCGGCTTTATCGCCGCGCACCAATGCTCCGTCGGGATACCTGCTTTTTTGGTCAAGATTCTTCCCTGTCGGATACGCGCCAAGATCTTCGTCGGGAACGAGCGCCACCGCGGACCATTCAAACTCAAACGCATTGAACGCGTCCGCAGATGCCACCCATCGCTTCATGCCGTTTTCAAGAAAATATACCTCGGCGCCGCTTCCTTTTATAAGCGTCCCGTCACTCTGCGCCAAAAACGCCCGCGCGCCAATAGGAAAACAAGCAATAATCCCCGCCGCAATCGCCATATATGCAAAAAATCTCCGCATATGATATACTGCAATGCAGTATTATAATTTTTTTATTATATATTATACCATGACTATATCCTCCGCACGCACGCAAAACAAGAGTCCGCGATTGGAACCCATATCTCTTAAAACGCCCGCGCGCGAATTTCCTAAAGGACAAGCAGGGATAGTTTTTTGCAAAACCTGCAGTGCCGTGTATTTTAAAAAATCATGGCATCATAATCTTCGCCGCCACAATACGCTCTCGGAAAACACTGCGGTGCATTTCACTCTCTGCCCCGCCTGCGTCATGATACAAAACAAAAAGTACGAAGGAAAAATCATCATCGCAAATGTCCCATTCGCCGCGCGGGAACAGCTTGAAAATCTTATCCATGCGTTCACGCACCGCGCATTCCGGCGCGACCCGATGGATCGCCTTATTGAGATAAAAAAGAAAAATGGCGCGCTTGAAGTGAGCACGACCGAAAACCAGCTTGCCGTGAAACTTGCAAAAAAAATAAAAGACGCGTACAAAAAAGTGGAGATTGCCATCTCTTACGGCCACGCGAAAGATAAAGCCGCCGAAATCACCATCAAGTTTCTCTAATACATACCCACCCCTCTATTTTGCCCTCGTAGTTGAACGGATACAACGCTTCCCTCCGAAGGAGGTGGTACAGGTTCAATTCCTGTCGAGGGCACCAAAATCTGACTTTCTGCAACAACACCAATTTTTTCTTTGGCCGCGCGAAGCGCGTCCCACTGATTTCCGCCAGACAAATCCTCTCCGCTCGGCGCGGTGAGCCGCGCCTCGCGGTTGGCCAAGACGAGGTTCGAGCCAAAGATTTCTTTGGCGGCAACCTTTTTGGCAAAAAGGTTGCTCTCCCGTGCGATTTCAGGCAGGTTTCCTGCCTCTTTTATCCATTCAGCCATCGGTTCGAGCC
>CAZRNH010000045.1:0-5876 GCA_964601445.1 uncultured Candidatus Saccharibacteria bacterium | reverse complement strand
AGAGACAGGGCACATATTGATACTGTCCGTTGGAGCAATCCTCCCGCCGATACAAAAAATATTCATTTGCCGACTGCGCTGTCAAACCATAAATGCACACGGGCGTTGAGGTGGGCGCGAGCGATAAATTTTGCGCTTGCCTGATATCAAGCGCAAGTTTCTGCGCCGCGCGGGTAAGATCCGTCCTGCGCGCGCCCACATTGGCAAATACAAGTCCGGAGACGATAGCCATGATAGCCGCGGACACCAGCAGTTCAATGAGAGTGAAACCATTCTCGTGAAGCGTGAAGCGTGAAGCGTGAAACGTGAAGCGTGGAGCGTGAAGCGTGGAGCGTGGAGCGTGGAGCGTGGAGCGTGAAGCGTGGAGCGTGGAGCGTGAAGCGTTTTTTGATTGTATATGTTATATTTCATGTTTCATATTTTATGTTTCAAGTTACACGCTTCATGTTTCAAGTTACCTGTTACAAGATGTTCAGATACCATTGCATAATATCCGCCCCAAAAAAGTAGGCGATAAGCGTGCCGCTCACCAAAAACGGACCGAACGGAATCTGACTTTTCAACGCCATATGCTTCCGTAAAAGCAAAAATATGCTTACCAGCGCGCCGATGCAATAACTGAAAAAGAACGCGATGAGTATTAAAGGAAACCCGAGAAAAAGCCCCATAAAAATACCGTACTTCACATCGCCGAACCCTATCCATTCTCCTTTTGACGCACAATAGAGAAAAAGAAAAAATCCTGACGCCCCAAGCGCCGACCATACGGGATGCGCGCCGGGCATGAATCCCTTGCCCCACCATGCGTGCAAGGCGGCAATCGCAATCAGCGGATACATCACCCTGTTGGGAATTATATACTGTTTCAGGTCAAATACAAAGAGCACGACAAGCGACGCACAAACGAAAAAAAGATACGCCGCCTCAACGCCGTGCCAATAAGCGGGAAGATGGCGCCACGCAAGCACGAACAACAGCGCGGCCGCAAGCTCCACCAGCGGATACTGCCATGAAATTTTTCCGTGACAAGCGCGGCAATGCGCGCGCTGGATTATAAAACTCAAAAGCGGAATCAACTCGTACCAAGACAATATATGCCCGCAGTGCGGACATCGCGACCGTTCCGTCACCAAAGACCCGCCCTTTTCAAGGCGATAGATGACCGAATTCAAAAAACTGCCGATGAGAAGACCTAATGCAAACACCAAAAAAATATCCATACAAACATTCTACTCGTTTTCACGCATACTATCAATAATACTACTATCCTATTTGACGATCGTTAAATAGGATAGTAGTATGGAAATTATGAAAGGGGCTGCAACATTAGCCGTTCTGCGCAGTATTAAAGAATCTTTCGCTGATACTACAGCGTTATTAGAGGCGTTTCTTCGCGCTGGCTACGGGGCTTCCTACGGCAAATTGCTGTGCGAAATGCGCACCATCCAGCGAAGGAAAGCGAAGGAAACACAAAATATTGCGATGGTTCGCGAAGCAAAACAGAAATTTCACACACTGATGTATAGGCTTAAAAGAGACGGCTTACTGCACACATCTTTAAAAGCCAAAACAACTGCGTTTCACCTAACCCCAAAAGGAGCACTGAAACTCCAGTGTTTAGAGAAAAGACATGGATTTCCCATTCCAGCATATGAAAAGAAAAACGGGAATCTGTTGATACTTATCATTTTCGACATTCCCGAAAAGGAAAAGAAAAAAAGAGTATGGTTGCGCAATGCATTGAGAAACCTAGGGTTCCAAATAGTCCAAAAGAGCGTATGGATTGGGAAAACGATAATCCCGACGCGCTTGGTAGAAGACCTGCACCACTTAGCGCTTACCGACTTTGTAGAAATATTAGAAATCAGCAAGAGAGGCAGTCTTCGGAAACTTTTCTAAATAAACTATCCTATTTGACGATCGTCAAATAGGATAGTTGGGAAGATGATGAACAGGAGAGGGTGTCCGCAGTGCGGACATCGCGACCGTTCCGTCACCAAAGACCCGCCTCTTTCAAGGCGATAGATAACCGAATTCAAAAAAACTGCCTATGAGAAGCCCAAAGATAGAAATAAAAAATACCTCCATATATTCAGTGTACCATAAAAACATACCGGACTTCCATTTCTGGAAGTCCGGTATTCACATACAGTCAGAAAGAGGAAAAAAAGGATTATGCTTCGGTGCAATTAGCAGCTATTATCGGATTTGCCAGTGTCCCCGCAGCATCTCTGCATCCTCCGCCATCACAGAGGAATGTTAAGTCATCAGTGCCGCCATCGCCTGCCCAGTCGTTCTCCATGCGCGCAACCATACAATATGATGCAAGATTGCTAGCGGCGTTCATATAAGCATATGAGTTTGTGGTTGCGTCATTAGGAAGCGCTTTTAAGAAAGTAGCTAACTCAGGCGGTGTCTGGCCGACCGTACCAAGAGTCGGACAACCAACTTCGCTTCCTGCAGTTGCGTTCATAGTCCATCCCGCAGGACAACCCGATGTAAGCATAGTGGGCATACTTTCAGGAGCTTGTTCCGATGCATATAACGCAAACGCAGTCGCCATCGCCTGTGCGTTGGACTTGCGCGCCGAGTCGCGCGCTTTACTGCGGGCGTTGTTTAAGGAAACGATAACTACCGAAGAAAGAATACCGATGATGGCGATAACCACTAAAAGTTCAATAAGGGTAAAACCCTTCTTTGTTGCATTATGTGTCATAGGGTAAAAATAAATTTTATTAATGTTTGTTTTATTTGGAATAATATGCCATGCAAAACACGAGAAACAAAAAGAGAGAATACTACTCGACCTTTCTCATTATTATTTACTGCATACAGTATACTACGACTCGCCGCCGTCAAACAAGGAAGCGGTTATCCACAGTGACTTTAGATTACGAAATGATATTTTTTGTACGCCTCCCTTTTTAGTCGCCTTAGGCGACAGCCGAAGGTTCCCAAGCCGCCCCTTATACAAAAAATATCGTTTCGTAATCCATAGACAGCGAATCAGCCGCAGCTATTTTGAAATGGAATACGCGCGCACTCCGCTTGGGTGCATTGAAAAAGCATGGAGGAATCCGTCTCCAGCACATGAGGCGTTTTCACGCAATAGGTCTTTTTCACATTGTCGGCTTGATAATGATAATCAAGGCGGTGCGCGGCCGTTTGCGGAATAGGGTCAAGATAGGATTTCTGCTTGCTGTTTATATTCACTCCCTTCAGGCAATAACGCACTCCCGCGCATGGATTGCGGAAGTCGGATTCCGGATACATCCCTTTATGGTCGGCCGCGTACGCTTGTGCCGCGGCGCTGATTGCCCGCACTTCCGCCTCCATTTCCGCGTCCCTGTCCTGCGATTCTTTTCCTTTATTGACGATAGGCGTTGGAGAAAAGCTTCCCGCAAAAGAAGCGGGTTCCGGTTCCTCACCCTTTTTTTCCGACCATAAACGAAATCCGAAAAAAACCATACCGCCGAGTATGACTGCGATGATAACGGACAACATAATATTGAGGAACTTGGAGGACATATATTTAAACATTTGACATTTGACTGTCAATTGTCAATTGTCAATTGTCAAATGTTATTTAGAAGCTCTGCGCAACATTATACATAGGCATTAAGATGGCTATCAATAAAATAGCAACGCCCACGCCAAGCATTAAAATAAGCACCGGCTCAATAATGGTAACCAAGCTGTCCATCATCATGTTTACTTCTTTATTATAGAAATCGGCGGCGGCCTTCAAGGTGCGATCTAATTTGCCGGACTCTTCCCCCACAAACACCATCTGGGAAACCATCACGGGAATTTCTTTTTTTGTTTTAAACACGGAGCTTATGGTATTGCCCTTTTTTACCTGCTCGGCTGTTTCAGCAAGAATCCCTTTATAGACGGCGTTGCGCACCACTTCTCCGGTAATTTCAATCGCCTGCACTATGGGAAGCCCTCCCTGAATGAGCACGCTCAAACTGTCGGCCATGCGCGCAAGATAAAACTTGGAAAACATGCCGCCGACCATGGGAATTTTCAACTGTACCCTGTCCCATAACTCCTGCGCCTGCGCCGTGCGCATATAATACCAAAAGCCGCCCGCAAAGGCAAAGATACCCGCCAAAATAGCCCACCAATAATTAGCAAATCCATCGGAAACGGCAACCACTATGCGCGTAAGAAGCGGCATTTGGGCGCCGCTTTCTTTTAATATGGAGGTGAGGTTTGGCACTACCCATACCATCATGACAAACATGACGGATAAGAATCCGAATATGATAAACGCGGGATAAGTCATTGCTCCTTTTACTTTTTGAAGCAGATAATATTCCCGTTCAAGGCCATCGGCGAGATACCCGAATACTTCCTCTAATTTTCCCGATGCCTCGCCCGACCGCACCATGCTCACATAAAAATCGGAAAATATTTTTTTATGGCCTGAAAGCGACTTAGAAAGCGAGGACCCCGCATCCACCTCTTTTATCACGCTCATTAATGCGTCTTTAAATGCGGGATTTCTCATTTGATCCATCATCGTTCTTAATGCTTCAAGCAGAGGCACTTTCGCCTGAAACAGCGTGGAGATTTGGCGTGAAAACATCACTACTTCTTTACGCGGAACGCCGCTTAAAAAAGTCAATTTGCGCGAAAAAAACGGCGCGGCGGAAGCGTCTTCAATGCGAATAATGATAAAATGGCTCCTTTGCAGGGTTTCAATCGCGGCGTTGCGGTTCTGCGCCTCTACCATGCCGTTTTTCACATCGCCCTGCTGGGTACGGATTTGATAAGTAAATTGCATGCGCTACGCTTAAGTTAAAAGTTAAAAGTAGAGAGTGAAAAGTTATTGAGTTTTGCTTCGCAAAACATTCTATAGAAACATCAATCTGCGATACCAACACTTTTCACTTTCTACTTTTAACTTTTAACTTGAACTTATCTGGACACCAATATCCTTAATTCAGACGGATTCAAGGAATGCGCCGCCGCATCTTCATATGAAATCTCCCCCTTTTTCACCAGCATAGCCAAAGAACGATTAAGAGAAATCATGCCTTCTTCCGCGGAGGTCTCCACGACCAAATCAATCTGGTGGGTCTTATTTTCGCGAATAAGATTTTTCACCGCCGCATTCGCGAAAAGAAACTCAAACGCCGCCGCTCTTCCCCCGCCTATTTTCGGTATAAGCCGCCGCGACAACACGCCAAGCAATGTCCCTGAAAGCTGGGCTCGCACCTGATTCTGCTGGCTTGAAGGGAATGAGTCAATAATGCGATCAATGGTCTGCGGAGCGTTGTTGGTATGGAGCGTGGAAAACACCAAATGCCCCGTTTCGGCGGCGGTGATGGCGGCGGAAATGGTTTCCGCGTCGCGCATCTCGCCCACCATTATCACATCGGGGTCCTGGCGCAGGACCGAGCGCAAAGCGCTGTTGAAACTTTTGGTATCGGCTCCCACCTCGCGCTGGTCCACAATCGCTTTGTTATTCTCAAATAAATATTCTATCGGGTCCTCAATGGTAAGAATATGGCACGCCCGCTCGCGATTTATCTCATCAACCATAGCGGCAAGCGTGGTGGATTTTCCTTGTCCGGAAGGACCCACCACTAAAAAAAATCCTTGCGATACCTTGGTGATAGTATGTAAAATAGGCGGATGGCCAAGTTCATCCAGCGTGCGCACCTTCGTCGGAATCAAGCGCAAAGCCGCGGCAAAATGACCGCGTTGCATGAACACATTCACCCGAAACCGCGCCGTATCGGCAAACGAATATGAAAAATCAAGCTCCTTATCTTCGGCAAACCGCGCGCGCTGGTCATCTTTGAGTATGGCCGCAACAAACTGCTCGGCAAAATCATCGTTTACCGTGTCTTTTGACTCTATTT